>NZ_JAMYTF010000034.1:0-62622 GCF_040322295.1 Mesorhizobium sp. M0159 | reverse complement strand
CCTGCTCCAGGAGATGTGTGGCGAAGGAATGCCTCAGGGTGTGCGGCGTTACCCGCTTTTTGATCTCGGCGGCCTCCGCCGCGGCTGCCCCGCATTGAAACAAGCAAAGGTAGTAATCAGACCCGAGACGTGGTGGCAAGCGGAATGCAGACCTAGCCAGAGGAGCGTAGCACCCCCTCCTCCCTAGCAGCCGCCTCGAAGGCCTTACGAACCTCCTCATGGGTCGCCCGGTCCTCAACGGCGTCGATGCACAGTTGCACAGCCTTCCGCCACTTAGGCCCATCTTGGTCCACTTCAGGAGTTCCTCGGCGGCACCCTCGACATTGTTGCACCCGTAGGTGACCCCAGGTCGTTGGGTCTTGAGAAAGGCCGGCCGGTGGCAGCAATGGTCAGTTTCCTGCAATGCTGGATCGGTAAGTTCATGTCGGAAGTTGACGCTCTGCTCCCCGGACCTGGATGGCGAAGTAGAGCTGGTCGCCAGCGAACGCCAGTGCGCGATGGCGGCCAGCTGGTCTGAGCGTTATCTCTTCATGCACTGCCCGGAGCCGCCGGGATCGCAGACTTCTCCTACACCGCAATCGAAATCGCGTGTGCAGGCGGGCGGCGACAAGGGCGGGGCGAGGACGATATAAGGCGTATGGACCTTGTCGCGAGGCGGCACGAAAGCCGGCGCTCGCTCGCCTGCGTCACCGAGTGTACGGATATAGAGATAGAGCGACTTCTTGTCCTCATCGCTCATCGCCCGTACATTATACCCTGGCATCGGTGGATAAGTCCCAAGGCCTCGAAGATATGAAACGAAGCCGTCGGCTGTGAGGTCGACGGCCGTCAGCCGTAGGTTTGCCGCATAGCTGGTTCCCCACGGTCCCTGAAAGCCGAGTGCATTTCCCTTAAGAGCCTTGGCCGGATCGATCTTGCCGCCACTTTCGCTATATCCTTCGGTGTGGCAATCGTGGCAGCCGCCGATGATGGAGATGTAGAGTCCTCGCTCGACCGAAGGTTCCCCTGCCGCCGGCGCGGCATTGAGCGCAAGCGCGGCAATGCGTATCAACCAATATGCACGCATCGCATTCCCCTTCCTTGGTGCCGAACGGCTCTGCGCGGGACTTGTCTCCGGTTTTGTCGCGCTTTGTCATGTCGGCCGAGCTTCCCCGCCTGTGGCGCAACTCGGAGATCAGGGAATGGTTGCATTAGGGATCAGGAATGTTTGGGAACTGGGCTCGGGTAACTGGCACATTCGGCCCTAATCAGGCGAGCGTAGCACCAACCCCTCCTCCTCGGCAGCGGCCAGGAATGCCTTCCGTGCCTCCTCGGGTTCCCTCTCGTCGGAAATGCAGGCAATGCAGACGCGCACCGCTTGGTTCCACTGAGGGTCACGCTTGGTCCACTTCATCAGCTCCTGGCCGGCCGCCTCGACGTTGTTCACGTTCCGGGTCAGACCAGCACTCCGTCCTGACAGGGACCCGAGGGGAGAACCAATGGGTTGCCATGACACCTCGCTCACGGGGAAAGATACATCTTGGCTTCCTTAGCGGCAGCCTCAAAGGCCTTTCGTACCACCTGAGGGTCAATCGGATCGCCCTCTAAATCTGACAGGCAGAGGGTCACCGCCTTTTGCCAGCGAGGTCCTCTCCGGGTCCACCTCTTGAGTTGCTCAAGGGCTGCCCTCGCATTGTTGCAGCCATGCCTGACGCCGGTTTCAGTCTTCACGAACACCGGAGGCACGAACCAATGGGTTACCATTGAGGGGTAATTAGAGGGGGCGGGAATGTTTGGAAGGGATGTCTGAGCCGGTGATCGACTTTGGCTCGCGCGAAGAGCTACGCGACCTGCTAATCAGGAAAAAAGTATACCCTCCTCCTCGGCAGCAGCCAGGAATGCCTTATGGGCTTCCTCAGGTTCCATCTCGTCGAATATCACAGCGAGGGTCCCAGCAAGGGCCACGCTTGGTCCACTTCATCAACTCCTCGCCGGCTGTCTCGGCGTTGTTGACGTTGCGGGTCATACCGGCACGCTCCGTCCTGACAGGGACCCGAGGGGAGAACCAATGGAGTGCCATACAGTCACTCTTTGTCGGCCCTATCAAGTTCCTCCAGCAAATACCTTTGCTCGGCCGGCAGTTCCCGTTCTACAGGCAGATTTAGCAGATTGCGAAGGTAATTGCGGATTACCTCTGAGGTGATCCACCGCCGCACAATTTCGGCAATAACCTTCTGTTTGGCTTTATCGATTTCAGCCATGTTCGGGCCTGCATGTTTAAAAGGACCGAACTGCACCGCTAGCGGATTTGTTCCTGCTAATCACGAAGATCAAGCAGGACGGCGCGCCCTTCTTGCGGGGCCGCGGTAAGCAAAATTTCGGCACAATTCAGCATCCGTCTCGTTACGTGGGGGCGCACAGGGCACGAAGTGCTGCTAGGGCCGCTTTAAGGGACACCACGTTGCCGTCTGATGCCACCGTCTTGACCTGCTCATAGGGGATACCGAGTCCCGCCGCCGCAACCAGCGAAATCGAGGCGCGCGAGCCGCCGATGTTGCGGGCGACGTTGATCAGCGCTGACGCCTGATTGGGTTTTTTGCGCAGGGAGACCGACGTAAGCCGCGGTCGAAATAGGGATGATCAGGAACGCAGTCCGATCATCAGGAAGACGCGCCCAAAAGGCAAAAAGTAGTAGCTGGCGTCGGGGTGAGCGACGTCAAATGCCATAGCGCGACCGTAGCCACCCACATACCAGCAGCATGGCGATGCCGCCCGGCATTATCGAGAGGCCCGACAGCGTCGCTGTGTAGGCCAATGCCGTTTGTTGCAGCTGTGGCATGATCTGCGTTGTGCTGAACAGGACGGCGCCGACTGCCATCATAACCAGGAAACATGAACCAAATTGACGAGTTAACAGCAGGCGTATGTCGACGGTCGGATCGCCGCGGCCAATTTCCCAGAAATGACAGCAAACGTCGCTCGACACGAACCAGCCGTTGCGTGGGCCTTGGTCAAGGAGGATTGCCCTCTGCAATCCCCAGTCGGCTTACTATCACGGCGGCTCGCCCGAGCTCATCAACGACGCGGTCCGGTTTCGTTCGAGTCACGGGAACAAACATCGCACGCGGGAGTTGGGGCGGTCTGTTCGTATTGAGACTTTCATAATCTTGGGAGGGGATATGTCACGTGTCTTCAACCTTGGCTTGCCGGCGCTGCTTGGCGCCGCCGCGGTCACGCTTACCGCTGCTTCCGATCCGCTGCCGCCGGATCTGACCTATCGTCCATTGCCAAGCCTGCCCCTTTCTGCGGTGAAGGAGAATGACGAAGCGCAAAAACCCGCCGTGATCGAGCGGCAGCGCAAGTTGCTCGAGAGCCGTTACAACCTGGCGGACCGGCCGATGCAGGGCGTCATGATGTCGGGCGGCCGGAAAGTGGTGCAGGAGGCCGTCAGGGTCAAACTCCCGGCAGGCGAGACCTGGGACAGCCTGGCCGCCAAGACTCCCCAAGAAATCCGCGACCGCGGTTTGTTGCCGAACGGCTTCCTCCCGCTGCCGCACGTCAAGCAGGCGACCGGAGGCCAGGTCTTTCCGGAAAACCAGATCAGGGAGATCGGTGCCGACGAAGGGCGCGATCTGCGGCGCTTCGACGTTGATTTCGACCTGCCGGATTATCTTACGCCGGAATTTCCACCTCCGATATTCCTCACCACGCATCCAGAACTGGGGGATGTGTCGCGCGGTGATCTGCTGACGATCCGCAACTTCTACGAATATATGAACGGCATCATCACACCCGTACAGATGGAAGGACTGCGTCTGCTGCTGACGCCCTTCCCGCAGGAGGAGTTCAATCAGACCGAGGACAGAAAGGTCGCGACGCAAAGCATGGGTGTGGCATGCCTCGACTGCCACGCGAATTTCCATACCAACGCAGCCTTTCACCTGACGCCGGACGTCCGGCCACAAGCCGAGCGCTTTCGGCTCGACACAACCAGCCTGCGCGGCCTGTTCAATCAACAGATTCATGGCTCCAAGCGCTCGCTGCGCTCAGTCGAGGACTTCACGGAATTCGAGCAGCGCACCGCCTACTTCAACGGCGATCACGTGAGCGCCACCCGCAAAGGGGTGAATCTGCCCGACCGCACGAACCAGGTGGCGATGATGGCGCAGATGCAGAACATCATCGATTTTCCGCCGGCGCCGAAGCTCGACCCGTTCGGGCGGCTTGACCCGGCCACCGCAAGTGCGCAGGAGCTCAAGGGCGAGCAGGTGTTCATGGGCAAGGGCCGCTGCGCCGAGTGTCATGTTCCAGGGTTGTCATTCATGGACAACAACATGCACGACCTGAAGCTCGAGCGGTTCTACAAGATCGGCGAGACCTTCAACGACCAGGTCGCCATACCGGATGGGCCGATCAAGACCTTCACACTGCGCGGGATCAAGGATTCTCCGCCCTATCTGCATGACGGCCGCCTGATAACGCTTGGCGATACGGTTGAGTTCTTCAACTTGGTGCTCGGAACGAAGCTTGACCAGCCGGAAAAGGATTCACTCGTGGCTTACCTGCTCACTCTCTGAACGAGCGAAAAAGCCGCTGCCGGGGGGCCTGCTTTCGGCGCGGAATGGAGGACATCATGCGTGCTGCCGCAATCACCTTCGCCTTGGCGCTGTCGCCTTGTTGTGCGTTGGCGCAGATCGGCAATCCGGCCGGCCTTGCTCCCGACACGAGGATGGAGAAGCCTGGAGTCCCAGCGCCGAACCAGACGAATTATCAGGATCGGCTTTTCGCCCAGCTGGTCACGGCTGGCGGCATGGCTGAGGTGGAGCTGGGTCGGCTCGCGGACGGAAAGACAAGCCATGATGGGGTGAGGGAATTTGCAAATCGAATGGTCGAAGATCACGACAAGGCAAATAAACAGCTGAAATCCGTCGCGGACAAGAGCGAGATTCCGCTTCCCGAAGAGCTCGACCCTGATCATAAGAAAATCCGCGCTGATCTCGAAAAGCAGGACGGCGCTGCGTTCGATCTTGCTTATCTGGCTGCGCAGATCCTCGACCATCAGAAAACAGCGCAGCTTCTGGCTTGGGAGATTGGCTCCGGCGAAGATCCAGAGCTCCAGCACTTCGCCTCAGGCAACCTACCAAAGGTGCTCGAGCACCTCGATATGGCGCGCACGCTGCACGCGGAACTGGCGGGACAAGCCTTGCTCGCAGCGGAAGCGCAAAAGAGCAAATAAACTGCCAGCCACATCCGCAACGTGAACAGGGCTTACCATTGCACGCGAGCCGCCAAACGCGTCTATCTTAGCTGTTGTGGTCATTCGGCGAGCTCCGCCTGTCAAACCGCCCTCAAAAGTGACCCTGGAGTGGAGTAGGCCCCTCAGGCCGGACACAAGTCAGGCCGCTGATTTGATCGTTTGCCGGGTGTGTTGATCTTCGAATTGCATTGGACGAGTGGTGAGTGAACCGTCGCCAGGCCGTGGGCGGCAAGATGATCGCGATAGGCTGTCGCATCATATTGTGACCGAGATCAAAATGATGCGCAGCGGGGTGGCGGTTTGCGTCCTTCGACAGCGGCGGCCAAAGCCATCAGCATCAGCCGAGCGTCGATCGAGCGGATGATGGCGTATCCGATACCCGCCGCGACAGGCATGCAATGACAACGGCAACATAGGCAAACCGGCAACGACGGTGACGTATGTGAGGTCGGCTACCCAGAGCTGATCGGGTCCACCGGAGATGAAGTCCCGGGCGAGGTTCGGGAAGATCGGTTGGTTGTGATCGGTATCCGTGGTCACCGTGAATCGACCGCGCATTTTCGGCTGAAGTGATGCCGCATCAGGCGGCAGATCTTCTTGTGGTTTACGATCATGCCTTTTGCCGAAGAGCGGCACGGCCACGACGCTAGCCATAGTGCTCGAACTGGTGCCAGATGGGTACCATCGCTTCGACGGTGTCGTTTGCAGCGCGGCGCGGCTGGTCGTAGAAGGTCGTGCGCGAGAGGCCGGTCAGCCGGCATCCTTCAGCGACGGAGAAACCATGGACCGGTGGTCGCGGATGTAGACCCGATTCTCTGCCGACGGCCTCATGCAGAGCCCCCACTAGAAACTCGAGTCCAGAACCTGCTTGCCGACTAGCCGTTCGAGCGCGGCAATGCGCGCTTCATCTCTGTCTGGTTCGTGGCCAGTGGCAAGCGGTACGAGTCTGAGGGCGTAGCAGTGAAGGAAATGCATCGCACATTGCGCGGCGAACGTGCTCCGCAGGGATTTCCGGCAGAAGCTCTGTTGCGGCGGGGCCGAACAAGGGGCGAGCTTCTTACCGGGCCTACGCCAACACCAGTGAGTTCAGGGTCCGAGACAAGCTGTAGAATCTCGCCTGCTTCGAATGCTGCCCGTAACTACACGAAAACTCATTCCCGACTGCCTGTGCCGATGATCTCCGGGGATACGCCACGACGCCTGCTTGATTTATGCGGGAGTCTCCCGACTACGTTGCTGGATGGGTAGCACGCCACAACTTGAGACGGTTTTGATCGAGATGATTGTCCAAGCTGCAGACTTTCCGGCGGCCAGCTTCGATTCCGTAGCAGGCGACTGCGCCGATAAATCTGGAGGCCGAATACTCTTCAATGTTCGCGTTGACAGCCATGCGGATGTTCAGCGAGTTGCCGCCATCGCGAGCAAATCGGACGGGGGGATGACTCCTTTGCTTCTGCTGTTGGATCGTACGGGGACATCGATCAAGATCCATGAGGTGCCGGTTGAGGACTACCCGTTGGTAGTCTCCATCGCCCGTTGGGCCAATCAGCCCCTTCACTCGCAAGCCATTACCAGCGTCAATGTCGAGGTTACCCTGCTCCTGGAAGCTGTCGCATCGGAAGCACGGCCGGATTAGCTGAATTGCGGTCTCAGCCGATGTTAGCGGGGCCTACGCGTTATGAACGGGCCCCCACTCTCCTGCTACTTTGTGCATTCCACACTGCCATTTATGCGACTTTTCGAGCACAAACCGGGAACGCCTGACCGTTTCCATTCATCGCCCAAGGCCAGTTTAGCGCTGGAAAAGCCAAAGTGCGGGAGTGCAGAAATGGCCGCAACGGGCCGGAAGCAGACCATCCGGTTAAGGGTACGGCGGGACCGTTGCCGCCATTCCCGATTCGCCAAATTCGGGCATGACGGCCTTTAGCAAAACTTGCAATCGACGGCTTGCTTCCGTATCACCATTGGGGCTTGGGCACAGTAGAGTGCAGTCGCTTGCACCTGGTATTGTCTCGAGGCTGCTCCACGCGCGGGCGGGTGGGGGGAAAACGACAAATCCACCCATGGGATGACATCTGACGACCTGGTCCTCAGTGGACCAACCAATGGTTCTCCTATACTTCTCGACGGTATAGGGTTTCGAGTTCGTAATCTCGCCCGACTTTCCATGATGCTCGGAACTGGCCAAGCAAGCGTCCCCGACCAACAGCGCCTTTTGAGTCGGCGTTGTTATCCGAACCAGATAGTCAGGCGAACACTTGAGCTCTGTTCCTATAAAAGGGCGCTCGACATCAAGGTCCTGATGGCGCGCCGCCCACTCCAGCGCGGGCGTAGCGCGCTCATGTGCCGGGGGGATCCGGTCATAGTCGATGAAGACGGGCTCAGCCTCGAAGTCCAATTCGATGACAACCTCACCTCTCGTGAGATGCCAAGAGCTTCGTTTCACACTCTCGACCACCTCAACGGTGCACAGGCCGGAGAATCCCTGTCGGCGCAGCTCTTTTGCGATCCAAACAATTCCCCAAAGCTCCCAAAGACGATTGAGGAAGAGCGGTGGGTAATGAGATCGCGCCGATTCAACCTCAGAAATCGCCTCTGACGGGGTCGGCGCGAAAGCGCGTAGCAGCGATCGAACTCTGTGATCTCGCTGAAAAAGCGGGCTCGGGTGGATTCGTGTACCAAGCTCAATGTCCCTCACGAAACCAGCAAGCCTCGTCCTCACATCGCCGAGTCCACGCAAGATTGAGCTCAGGCGCTCGACTTCCGCATTGATCTTTGTCTGACGATTACCAGGATTTTTCCGACCACTTTTGGCCGCCATGGTCTCAAGCGCACCCTCTAGAACCTTGGCAAGGTCGCATACTTGACCCGAACGGCGAGTCGCCCAGTGGGAGACTAGGGCGTTTTCTGCGAGCGGCACATCCTGTCTCGAGTGAGGCGCCAATTCCGTGAAGGGATTATTGCGGATCGAGCCTGCAGCACGGATCTCCTCTTCGAGCAGACTCATGATCTCGGCCGGCGTGCTTGAGCGCGGCCCGCTCACGGGCCGGCTCCATGTCCGGCCGGGCCGGTCGGCCAGCATGTCCCACACGGCTGCGAACCCTAGTTCACCTTCGATATCCTCCGCCATCGCAACCACATCGCGATAGCTGATAAGCGCCGTCGGGATGACATAGCAGCGCAGCACACTGTCCTTGGGGAATTTTAACACGGCGCTGACTTCGCCGAGCCGCCGCTGTCTCGACAATTCCTCTGACAGGTCCCATCGCTGCCATTGCATACCGTCCTCGCAAAGTTCGGACAGCTTCGAAACCTTCGTTTCACGGTGGCTAGGTTGCGCGGGGTGGCCCCGGGTTAAGAAATCCAGATAGGGATGATCGTCTCGGATTAGATAGCATGCGTCCGGTTTCCAGGGGTATTTGACACCCATCCCGTCCGCGTCCCTGACGCGCACCTCTTCGATGGTCGTCTGGTTCACTGCCACGGGGAAACGAACCCGAGGCGCGCCTGCTGGCGCGCCAGTTTGAGGCGACGTCGTGTTCTGGGCAGATCCTCGCCATCTTCGACAAAAGCTTCGATCGCCGTGAGCGCGGGGGCGAGCTGATCGAAGGCACCCGACAGTTTCACAAGTATGCGGCTTGCGATGAGGCGATCCACCAGATCGCTGCGATCCAAGAGCTCCTTGCCCTGGAGATCAAGCCGGTGATGCAGACTAAGCGATGCCCTGATGTCGGAGAGCACCCGGCGCGAGGGCAGCAGATCTTGACGAAGATCATGGTGATAGACCGCCTTGTGAAGCGCGCTCAACACGCCATCAATTCGTTCATCGGTGCTCGCACCAGTCATCGAGACTGCCGGCAGACCTGGGAGCGGGGTGAGAGAACGCAAGATCGTAAGCTCGGACGGTATTTCTCGATCATAGGGGACTTGCGATAGCTCTAACAGAAAACAGCGATCGATTACCTTTGGGGAGGGAGGCCTGGACGATTCGTCGATGTTCAGCGTCCCGAATACCCGACAGGCCGCGATCGGCTGATCTCGAGTCAGCGTGCCAGTCCCGCTATCGAGAGCATGGAAAAGCCGAGATAAATAATACTCTGGCCTCGTCAGATTAAATTCATCGAACAGGACCAGATGGGCCATCTCCCGTTGCGTGCGCAAAGCATTCAGCATGCCTTTGTCGCCAAAAAGGGCCTCGTCGTCCGCCCAATGCGCCTGCACGGCGACATCATGGAAGTCTTCTCCAGCGTTCTTGCCCAAGAGACGGGCAATCAACCGTACGAGCGTCGATTTCCCGCAGCCGGGTGGCCCGGCGAGTAGCACGATCGGTCGGACAGAGAGCGCCAGAAGCGACACTACGATGTCATCGAAGTGGAGATGAGGAGCCTCACTCTTAAGGACGTCGCGCAAGGTCGTCAAAGCGTGGGAGAAATCAGAGTCTGCGATCCGAATACTCCAGTCCGAGCGGCCATCCCGCTCTGATCGGGCAGAAGGTAAGAGCGGACCGGATGCGGCGACTACCGGTCCCGCCTTAGCCGGAGGAGCGCCGTCGACGAGTCTCATCTCGCTGACGACCACATCAGCCAACGGTTCGGCGGCATCAATGCCGTCATCCGACGTGAGAAACGCGTCCTCAACGTGGCGGCGAACAGGTCGGCCGTCGCGACCAATTGCGACGTCTGCTTCGCGATCATCGTCCGTATGCGGATCGTCGTCGACATCGATTCCGGCCATCAGACGCGCAGCGGCTGGGTCCCCTTCCTTGATAAGCCGCTCCAGCTCTTCGATTGAGACCCATCCGCGTTCGGCTGTGACCGCGACGATTTTAGACATGCCGAGATCAATAATGATGTCGTCGGCAGTGTCGACTGCCAGCGCGTTCGTCGGCAGAGGCTCGTCGAAGGGATTGAGCGCAGCTTCCTTTCTCTTTCGCAGTTTGCTGGCGTCGATCCAGAGATGCCCCGTTCCGTCCACCTGTTCCGAGGTTATGGACGCCCGCTCGGCTGCCGGGTCCCACACCAGCCGCATCCTGCCAGGCGAATGGCGGACTTGTATGGGCATAAAGCGTCGGCCGCGGCGGGCATCGACCCCGGCAGTGAGGGCGGGTACCAGCCGCGCCTTGGGCTCAGCGCCTTGGGCCAGAGCGGCTAGGCCATCGATCAGGCGTTCCCCACCGTCATCTACAAACGGGTCGTTTGGATCAAGCACGGTGACATAACGCTCCCGCTCCGCCGCCTCCTTGACACCCAATAGCAGCGGATGGGGGAGAGTGGCCTCAAGTGAAGCCGTGAAGAGCTCGCTGCTCGGTCCACTAGCCTCTCGAAGGCGGGGCGGAGCGTAATTGTGCAGAATATGTGCAAGGCCGCCAGCTGCAGCTGCGACGGCGAAAGAGCTTCCTACACGCAGCACGTTGGGGCGATGACCGTCCGGGAAGAGCGTCGCCAGCATCGCCTCTTCAAAGCCCGGCAGGAGGCTTGTTCCACCCGCCAGCAGGATCGTGTCTATCAGACGGTGCGCGTCACCAGGCGCATTCACGTCGCGTTCATGGAGACGTTCTTCGCTCTTTAGACGGGCGTCCTGCGAAGAGATTTGATTTTCGTAAAGCCGTTCGCATAGCTTTTCGAACAATGGACGCAACTCCGCCCAAAGCTCTGAAGAAACGGAGGCCAGCATGGCTTGGTCAATTGCAAGCGATGTCTGCGGCAACGAGTGGGGGTAGGAGTCCTGAGTTTTGCCCAAGCTAGCTTGCACTTTGTCCCGTTCGATGTCGCGCAGGACCGTGTCCGTAACATTCAGGCCAAGACGTTCGGCCAGTCGCCGATCTACCCATCGACCGGCATGATGATCGCTATCCCCACGCAGCGCGCGAAGCCGCAGGTCGCGCTGGGCACCCGTCTTGTCTATGTTGAGGATGGTACTATCGCGGCGACTGACGATCAGGGTCATGTTGGCGGTCGAGGCGCCGGCATCCACGACGAGGAGGACATTGTTCTCGCCTGCCTCGAGCTTCAGACTGCGCTTGAGAAGACGAAAATACTCCGCGACCATCTCTGGTTCTGGGAGAACTGTGACACCCGGAATGGCAGCCTCTATACCATCCTTGTACCGCGTTCTAGCGTCACTATCGGCGATCGACGGCATGAGGGCAAATTTGCGCCGCGACTGATATTCGGCGGGTATCCTGTCGAGGATCTTGCGGAGATATTCTCGAAAGACTTCGTCTCGTTCGAACTGTCGGAACGGCGTGCGAGGATCCGCCCGATCGTAAAAAATCTTCCGCACTGGGTTACCGTGCAACATCCAGTCCTTGATGTCATCGATTTCATAAAACCACGACGCATCGTCTGGGCGCTCCAGTTGGAGCGTCCACTGTTTACGGTCATTAATGGCCGGATCGGCGATTATGAAGCATTTAGACGATTGATATGGCTGATCATTATCCCATAAGAGAAATCGAAATGCAAAATCAGCCATGTCTACTATACTTCCGTCAATATCGAACTCTTGGTTTATGGGTGCGAACCAAGCTCTGGAACACTACCATATCACCAACTTCGCCCCATCTCGAAGCATATGCCGGTAGGAGCATCGCCCTTGCAAGAGGGCTCTGGCTTCGAGTTGCTAGGAGTATCCGGCTTCGGACAAAGTGACCGCTGATGTCGAACGGTTTCGGGATTGCCAAATCTTAGCAGCGATGCTGCGAGTGCGTGCAGATGCGGTCAGCTGGAGCGGCGTGTTTCGGGGTCACGACGATCACCGTGAACGGCGGGAATGAGGCGCAAAGCTGACACCAAAGCCGGCGCTTGGAATGTCGATTAGACTAGCTAAGGGGAAATCGAACGGCACGGTATTTCCGCAGCGCATCAAGAAGTCCAATCTCATCCGAGCTCATGGACCGCTACGCCCGGCACTACAGCCTTGGCGATCTCGCACAGGTGCTGGTGGTGCGTCAGGTAGATTACCTGTCCTGCACTGGCCATCTCCCCAAACAGCCGGAAAACCTCCTCGGACCGGACATGGTCGAAGGTCTCCATGATGTCATCGGCGATGAATGGAACTGAGGGTCGGAACTGTGCGAACTCGTAATACCCGGCAAGCCTGAGCGCCAAGTAGAGCTGAAAACGTGCCCCTTTTGACAGCGCATCGGCGACCTTGGATTGCCCGTCGCGCTGCAACGCGATGAGCACTTCCCCACCCTTCACGGGCTGGGTTGTCAGGCCAGAGTACTGGCCGCGCGTCATGAGGGCGAAGGCGTCCGACGCGCGCTCCATCATCCCGGAGCGATGACGTTCACGGTAGACGCGCAAAGCATTGCCAGCCGACATTATTCCCAATTTCAGCTCGATATAGCGGACGGCCTTTTCCTCGATTTCCAGAAGGACGGTGCGCCGTTCGGCATCTACGCGGGCAACAGCACTGTCGCCGCCAATAGCGTCCAGCTTGTCGGTCGCGCGCGTCTGCCGAATGAGCTGGTGCTGTATTGCCTCGTCAGAAGCGCGAAGCCGTTGCTCGGCCTCAGCCTTCTCGATTGCGAGACTGTCGAGATCGACGGCATCCAATATCGAACGCGCCTGCTCGAACCCTTCCGTCGCGAGCTCGGATGACACCTGCTCCTCAAGCTCGGCCACGGTTGTGCGCAGGCGATCCCTGTCGCGCAGCAGTTCGTCGCGTTGCACGACGTCCGCTAGCGTGGCAACGCCAAAGACGCTGAGGACCTCGTTCTTGTGGCGCTCATGCGCCGAAATCTCGGCATCGAGGATCTCACGCTGATCCTGCAGGCGCTGCAAGTCATTGACGAGGCTTGCCTTGGCCTCGCGCGTGCGCTCGGCGCGCTCCAGGCGCTGGGCAAGCCGGATCGCCAGCTGTTCCGGTTCGTCGTCGGCCGCCTCGCCCGCTTCGGCTGCAACGGCGGAAACCTCGACCAGAAAATTGTCCCTGTCGGCCTCCATCTTCTCGATGCGAAGCTGCATGGCGTCCCGGTCCTGAAGGCCCTTGGACAGTTCAGCGAGTTGATCAAGGACGCCCCCCATGCCGGACACCGAGATGCCGCTCTCCAGCCAGGTGCCCTTGAGCGCTTCGGCAGTACCGGCCTGCCATTCATCCTCACGTCGCTCCGCGACTTCGACAGCGCGGCGCCTGGCGGCCAGATCCTCTTGCCTTGTGCCAACGGTCTTGAGCGCTTCGGTGCGCTCAGCGTCCACCTTGAATTGTCTCTCAAGGAATAGCTCTGCCACGGCCATGACCGTCTCCAGGCTGTCACCAGCATCCGAACCGACGCCGACGCTCGCCAGAGCACCGTTCAACACCAGGCGTATTCGCCCTTCCTCATCAACCGCCCGCTCGGCTTTCTTGCGCGAAAGCTCGATCTCCTCCCAGGCCGCGAGCGCATCGATGCGGGCATCGATGCGGTCCTCGATCAGCTCGATCAGCTGTTCGGGTGATATTTCCTGGCACGGTCCGAGCAGCTCTCTGGCGGCCGTGCGTATTTCCAAGAGCAAAGCCTCCCGATCTGAGCCGTTGCGGGCAAGTTGGTCGCGCGCATGCGCGATGGCGGCCGCGGTTTCTGCGAGGTTGCGGCTTGTGCCGCGAATCTCGACCAGTTCCCGGGCGTTGGCCAAGCGGCCTGCGCCGACACTGTCGTCTCGGGCCAGTGTTGCCGCGAAATCATCCGCGGTTTCGCCAGTCAGGTCATCGCGATGTCTTGCCCAGGCCTCGTCCCGGGCGCGCCGAATGGCGTCCGCCGCATCATCGTCGGCGACATCGACCGAGGCTCGAAGGACTTCCAGCCGCGCCGAAAGCAAGTCGTGATTGCCTTGGTGCTCGGCAAGACGATCGGAAAGGACGCCTCTGCCCTTCCCGAGCTCCGCTGCCAGCGCTTTCCATGCGCCAAGCTGCGCAGCATTCGGTATGGCGATCCTGGCCAAGGCCTGCGCATCTCCTGACCAGGGATGCAAGCGCGCGATCGCGGCCTGCCATCGAATTGCACCGGCATCCGCGGCCTCGCGTGCCGCCTTGGTCTCCCTCATGTACCCACTGGCCTTTGCCGTAGCCAAAGCCGAAACCAGCCTTGCCCTGGCAGGCTCGGGCACGGCCCGTTCTTCTCCGACCCGCTCGCGTGCCGCCTGAAGCGCATCGGCTGCTGCCGCAGCCTCCTCGCGCGCAACGCGGACGCTGGTCACAATCCCCGATCGCTGCTCGATCATGGTGCGCACGGCGCCAATGGTTGCGGCAGGCAAGAGCAGTTTGGCAGGGTCTGGCTCAGAGGACCTGCCAAGAGCGGCAAGGCAGGCCGCCACGGCATTGTCGAGGATTTGCAGTTCCGTCCTGCGGCTTGGCAGGTCGAGACCGGCCGAGACGTGGCGCACCTTGCGGTCCGCCAGGCCGCGAACCCGTTCGGAAATCGCAAGGATCACCGCGTCCACGTCGACCGATGCGATTTTCGTCGTCACCCGCTCAAGCTCGTCCTCGCTCGCCGATAGCCGCGTTCTCAGGCTGGCGTCGGCCTCGATCATGTCGGCGACGTTGCCGGTCCAGCTCCGTGGCGGTGACGCGATCTCAGGCAACTCGGCCAATTGCGCTTGCTTGCGCCTGATGTCCGCAAGGATCGGCATCGCGCGAAGATACTTCGCGATCGTATCGAGCCGAGCCGACAGCACCGACCGCTCGGCGATGCTTCGGTCGTATTTTTCCGTCGCGTCGAGACGCTCGGCTTCAAGGCTCTCATAAGTCGACGCCAAAGTGTCGATCGCGTCCTTACTGGCCTTCAGTTCCGCAAGCCGCTTCTTGAGCAGTGCAAGCTCGGTTCCGTGTGCCTGCTTGCGATAGAGCCTGTCCGCCTCGGCCTCGAGCAGGCTCAATGTATCGCTTGCGTGCCCAAGCCCTGCGCTCGCCGTGAACAGCAGCTTGCCCAGGTCGCCGCGCGATTCCAGGATCGATCTTCCACCTGCTTCCAGCGTTTCGTCGTCCAAGGAGAACATGGTCTGGTATGCGTCGCGAGACAGTCCGGCGAGATGGGATGAGATCGCCATCTCGCTGACCGGTTGGCCAGCCGCGTTCAGCAAGGAGTTGGCGCGCTGTTTGGTGCGTGTGAAAAAGTGCTCCTCGCTGCCGAGTTCGAGCACCCCGCCGATGCGCATGGCGCTGTACTCGTGCAGGAAATTGTAGCGGCTGCGTTCCTCGATGCCGAACAGCAGGTCGAGATAGCCCGAAAGTGCTGTCGACTTGCCGGCTTCGTTCAGGCCGAAGACAATATGCAGGTCGGGACCCGATTTAGGTTTCGGACCGAAGTCGATCGTCCTGTCGGTGAACTTGCCATAACGGATGAGATCAAGTCGCCGCAGCCTCATTGTGATCCACCGGCCTTGAGACGGGCGGTAACCAGGTCGGCGCCCTTGGCAAGCACCCTGTCGAGGAACAGCTCCAGCTCAGCCTCGTCCTTGCCGGCGAAGTCGCGCCCGTCAGGCGGAAGGTCCGCGATCATTTTCTGGACAAGCGCCCTCGCCTCAGCTCGGAACGTGTCCGAGCCGGCATCGGCGCGCATGGATTGAGCGAGTTCGAAAATCGGATCGGCGATGCCCTCGGATGGTTCGGCCGCGGATGGAGAGACGTTAAGCTCGAGCTTCTCCACCCAGGTGTCACCCATCTGCTCCGCGACCTGCTCGGCTTCCGCGAGCAGCAGGTCGCGGTCACGGATCAGCGCCCAGGATAAAGGTGATGCGCCGGTCAGGCCGAGACGGACCATGGCATGACGGGATTTGACAGAGGCGCGAACACGTTCGAGCGCGGAGCGGACTCGGCCGACGACATCGGACCACTCGACCGTTTCGGTCAGGTCGACGTTCACCCGCTCAAACTGCGCGATACCGGTCAGCCGTTCTTCGATCTCAATGGTGCGGTCGTCGCGTATCGTCACCAGGGTGACGGATTTCTCCCCGGCCTCATTGATGTCCCTGCCCTGTGGAATTCCCGGCATCACCACCGTGCTCGATCCGGGATGGACCTGGCGGACATGGATGTGCCCAAGCGCCCAGTAGTCGAAGCCATGGGCATGCAGGTCGGTGGCGTTGCAGGGGGCATAGACGTCGTGGCCGGGCGATCCGGCCAGGCTGGTATGCATGATGCCGACATTGACCGCGCCTTCACGCGGCGCTGAATACTTGGGCAGCAGGCTGTCCGGCGCCTTGGGGCTGGCGAAGCTCAAGCCATGAAACATGACGTCGAGCCCGGCGGCTGTCTGCAGCACTGACTGGGGACTGCCACCGAAGATCGTGACCGTCTCCGGGAACACCAGCTGCTTCGATATGCGCGATAGCGCGTCATGATTGCCACGGATCTTGAAGACCCTGATGCCGGCCTGATGCAGCCGTGTCATCTGCGACCCCAGGAAGCGGGCGGTTTTCATCGACGTCTGGTCGCCATCATAGAGATCGCCGGCAATGACCAGCGCATCGACGCGTTCCGCAAGGCAGAGGTCCACGATCGAGACAAACGCCTGACGGCTGGCGTCTCCGACGAGTTCGGCAAGGTCGCCGTTTCGCATCGCCAGCGAACGCAGCGGCGAGTCGAGGTGGATGTCGGCGGTGTGGACGAATCGAAATGGCATGGGACTGGCTCCGGTCCGAGCATAACGGTGTTCGGCTGCGGCTCGACTGGAAAAATTTCAAGATACGGGGTGTTGCCCGCGCGGCGATCGGCACCTGACGGCCAATGGGCGCCGTCACCTGGTGGCAGGCGTAGGTTAGCGGAGCTCGTCTGGAATAAAGCCGCCGGTCTGACGTTTCCAGAGGCGCGCAAACAAGCCGTCCTGTTTAACCAGCTCGTCGGGCGTGCCTTCTTCCACGATACGGCCCTGATCGAGCACGACTATCCGATCCATCATGGCGATCGTAGAAAGGCGATGCGCAATGGCAATCACCGTCTTTCCCTCCATGACCAGGTTGAGCTGTTCCTGGATGGTGGCTTCGGATTCGCTGTCCAGAGCAGAGGTCGCCTCGTCCAACACCAAGATCGGCGCGTTCTTCAACAACACGCGGGCGATGGCGACGCGCTGGCGCTGGCCGCCCGACAGCTTGATGCCGCGGTCGCCGACGAAGGCCTCATAGCCCTTGCGGCCTTCGGCGTCCGAGAGATCGGCAATGAAGGCATCGGCGGCCGCCATTTTCGCCACCTCTTCGACTTCCCGCTCGCTCGCCTCCGGCCGGCCATAGCGGATATTGTCGCCAACTGAACGGTGCAGCAGCGCGACATCCTGCGCGATGACACCGATGGCGCGCCGAAGGCTTGCCTGGCTGACGGCGCGGATATCCTGCCCGTCGATCAGGATCGCGCCCTCCCTGATATCGTAGAAGCGCAAGAGCAGGTTTGCCAGCGTGGTCTTGCCCGCACCCGAGAGGCCGACGAGGCCGACCTTTTCGCCGGGACGGACCGTCAGCGACAGATTTTCGATGACAGGCTTGCCGGCCTTGTAGGCGAAGCTGACATTTTCGAAACGGATCTCGCCGGTCTCGACCTTAAAATCAGGCGCATCCGACCGGTCGGTGATGGTAGGCGGAGTTGTCATGACCGGCATGGCGTCCTTGAACGTGCCGATCGCCTGGAAAATCTGCTGGCCCATTTGCAGGAACGTGAAGATCTGTGTCGACAGCCGCTGGAGGATGTACACAGCGCCGACAAACTGGCCAACGGAGAGAAACCCTTTGACGAGACCAGAAAATCCGATCGAAAGCCTCGTCAGCCACAGCACCATATTGAGGACGACGACCGTCAGTTCCGAGGTGCGATAGATGCGTTGTTCGCGGTGTTGCGTCTGTACGGCCTCCTGGATGGTTCGACGGATAGCGCCGGCCTCGCTGTCTTCGGCAGCGAACTGCTTGATCATCTGCATGTTGGTGTAGAGGTCGGTGATGGCGCCGGCGACCATGCTGCGCTGCTTGGCGGTACGGCGCGCGCGTTCGGCAAAGGTGGGAACGAGTTTGACGGTGAATGCCACGTTGAGCGCGATCCAGACGACGACCGGCAAGGCAAGCTGCCAGGACAGCGAACCGAGCAGGACCACCGAGCCGACCAACTGGACCAGGAAGCGTGGGATGGACTGGAACGCGGCAATGATCTGCTGCTGGACGGCAGATGCCACCTGCTGCAGGCGCGAGGCAACCTGACCGGCATAGAGATCATGGAAAAAGGCGAGATCCTGTCGCGCCACCGCCTTGTGGCCCTGCCACTGGATGGCGGCCGGCATGCCGACGCCGAGCGTGTGCGAGGTCAGAGTGTTGAGCAGGAACGAGGCGACCGGCATGGCCGGAAAGATCAGCAGGCCAAGGAAAGTCAAAAGCGGCCATTCGTTTTGCAGGAATGCGGAAGCGCCCTGCTGCGTGACGCCGTCGACGATGACCGAAAGCCCCCAGACGATCGTCAGATTGATGGCTTCCATCGCCATCGAGGAAAGCGCTAGCGCAATTAGCACGCCGCGAAACATCGAAATAAAATGCAAAAGGACGGCTAGCGGCCCCTTGGAGGGCAGCGGCCGGTAGGGAATATCCAGTGGCCGGATCAAGTTCTCGAATGGACGGTAAATCGCATCTGAAATTCACATGGGCCGCTCGGGTCAAATCGGTAGGAGGGCGGGACTCAGCTCCACGGACCGGGATAGGATCAGTTACCGGCTGCAATCCTAGATAGAAGATCTTGGCACTCACATTTGCAAGCGCGCGGTCACAGAGCTCAAACGAGAGGGAAGGAATATCCCAGATACGCTGGTGAAGCATATCTCGCCTCTAGTTGGGAGCACACCAACCTGACCGGCATCTACACCTGGGACAGCGAGCAACATCTCTCGGAAGGCTTCAGGTCGCTTCGCCTCCCGGCAGGGCTACGGCGTGCCGCATAAGGTTCCTGCTCGGTTCGACCCTTTGCGTACGATTCCGCACTGTTCTTGTTCCGACGCCCTTGCAGAGAGGTTACGCTGCCTACTTTGCGATGGTCTCTGGAAAGCGCATTACCTTTAAGCATCGCATATCCCACGTTACTGTCTCATATTGTTAGGAGCCGGACATCATGGTCGGCGTCCGGTATACGTTTCATGCGGCCGTCGGCCGTGACCAAGACGAGATCGCGTTCTTTAGCTTGGGCGCACATCCAAAGGTCATTCTCATCAATGCCCAGTTTCTGTCCGGTCGCCTTGTCTACCCATTCCTCGATATACTTAGGGCGATCCTTACGAAGCATCTTGGCCAGATATTTCTGCGCAATACGCGCCTTCACCTCCGCGTAGACGGCGGCAGTATGATGGGTGATATCGAGAATCGCATAAGAACGTGCCTGGACGATCATCGCCTCAAGGGCGGACAGGTTGCCCTTGCCGATCACGGCAGCTAGCTTCGTCCCGAAACCCAACTCAGCTAGCGCGATCGCAGAAATGAACCGGGGGCTTTCAACTGGTAACGCTGCGAGAGACTGGCCTTTCTCCGCGTGGTGGGGATGCGTAGGATCAAGGTAGATCGACAGCACCGTCGTATCGAACAGGTACGCGTCCATCGGAACTACGCCACATAGTCGCGAAGGAAAATCGCTTCTTCGTGGGGCAGCGGTTGGAATACCGACTGAACCCAATCGCCGCTAGCTTTGAACCGCCCAGAAACCCGTTCCGCGAGGCTCAGTGCTAACATCGGATGGGACAAATCCCAATGCTGCCAACCATGTGCAAGAGGGCGTTCCGCGTCTTTGAAAAATGTCAGGAGCTGACGCTCGAGCCGAAGCGGCAAGTCATAAGCTTTCAGTACGGCCGCATCGATTTCCGTCAGGAGCTGTGCGAGTTTGGCATCTCTGTCGGCGAGCAGCTCCCAGTTTTGTAGCATCGTCTTATAGGTCGCAACGAGTTCGCCGATTTTCTCGGGCAACTGGACCGGAATAGGAATGTCGTCGACCACTGCAGTGCGAAAGCGATCTTTGGGCGAGTTGATTGCCAAGAAAGCGTTTGCCACGGCTCCATTCAGGACGGCGCTCAAAGCGAACAAGTCGGTTGATGAAACTGGATTCCTTGGGCGCATGGCGAAGAATTGCTGCGAGCATAGCAACCCCTCTAAATCGGCGAATCCCCCTATGCACCAAGCCCCTCGACTTAATCGAGTCGCGCTGGCGATAAGCTTAGGCGTAGACCAGTCATGTGTCGCCCCGCACCGAAGATTTTCACGACGGAAGTCTAGCCAGAGCTTCTGTGGCGGCAGATACTGGCGCAGGTGGCGCGCATTTCCATAGCCAGCCTTGTATCCTGTTAAAGGCTCAGGACTCGTCGCTTTCGCCTGGCTATAATGCCATTCTAGACCTCGGCGTGTCTCCAGAAGCGCTCCGAACTTCGGGTAGCTGCGTAAATAATCCCAGATGTCGCCAAGTGGCGGAAGCCATAGCTGTCCGCTTGGCGCGGCATCCACTGTCCGCTCCGCTTCGCGTTGAACTGTGATGTGACCGGTTTTCAGAAAAAGGCCGCGATCATACTCGGCCACTTCGGTCGAACGTATCGTAACCTTGTCATCGTCCGCCTCGCGCAAATCGCGGGCAATTACGGCGGAGGATTCCACGTCGGATGCGCCGAAAATGCCATCGGGCATTTTCAAGATCTCGACCAATCCGTACAGCGCTTCTAACCTTTTGCGCTGTTCGGCAAACTGCTGATCAACAATAAAGGATCGAGGAAGAACAAATCCCAGGGCAAGCGGCTTGGAATCCAACGCAGCACTTAGTGCCGCAATTGCCTTAGAATAGGTCTTGCTCGCAACTGGATATCTTGCGCGATCAGCCTTGCTAAAGGATTCAAACGGTGGGTTGCAGACAATGATGTTGTTGGCCTGCAGACGCTTCGCCAAAACATCATCGGTAAACAGGTCGCCTTCTCTAACATGCCAGCCGTTGTGGTTCGGATAGTCCGCGAGAATGAGCGATAAGGTAGCCACCTCACATGCGAAGGGATCGACCTCGTCGCCAGAAATGTGGTTGATGAGAAAATCGTGCCGTTGCTGATCAGTCCATTCGACCGGCAGAAGGTCGCGTAGATGGCGGAGTGCCGACACGAGAAAAACACCGGCTCCGGCAAAGGGCTCATAAATTCTGATATCTTCTGGGCGGTGCCGGTGCAGTTCAAGGCGCTGGACGACGTATTCCGCGACCTGCCGAGGCGTGCTGTGCGTACCAAACAGCTTGCGAGTCTCGGGCGTTACAAGGGTATTTTCGTAGACGAAGGCGAGGTCGTCGGACGAAATGTTGGAAAAGCTTATGCCGGCCCTCAGATGCCGCCATGCCGCATCAAAGATGCCTGGCAGTGCGGCGTTCGGCGTAGCCTCAATCGTTCCGAGCGCATAATAGCTTTCGATGCCAGCAAGCACGGACCCCAGATCGTCCGCGTCCCAGCCATCCGCGTAGGGATGGCGGCGGTCCTGCAGAACCTTGGCAGCCAGCAGACGAAAGACGACGCGGAACAGCGTCCGTACATTAAGCCGGTCTCCGCCGGGCACCTTACGGGCCAAGTCGAGGGTCTCGACTAGCAAGCGATCCAGCTTAACGTGAATCTCGCCTTCGATTGCTGGCAGAAGGCCCAGGTCAACAAAATCGAGCTGATAGGCTGTCCCTGACGCACCGATCGATTTCGCGCGGTGAATAGCATCGGGATGCCAGTTCGCCTGATTGCGTGCGAATAGCTCGGCTATATCGGCGAGCCTGACCTTTTCGATCGCACGCGGTGGTGCGTCGCTTCGCACCTGCCAGACCGTCACCTCGTCTTGCTCGATAACAAACAGGAGAGGTGCACCCAAGGCGCGATGCTCGTTCACCAGATCGACAGCGCGGCGGCCTCCGCCATTCACGACAGCGAGTGCGGCGGACCGGTAAGAGGGCGGCGTACGGGTAAAAGCGGCAAGAGGGACAGTCCGCGTCGTATTGGCGTCACTCAGCACATCCGCGAAGGCATAGTCAGGCACGACCGCCTCCGCGCGATAGCCGACGTCGCGGGCCGCTTGCGCGATGCTCTCGACCGCGTTCACGACCGGACTCCCCCTGCCGCGGCCACAATGCTGACTGGAATGGGGGGGAAGCGGAGCGACGCCTGATCCTCGACGTCGCTTGCAGCGAGGAGCTGCTCGCGGAGCCCAGACACGACGGACCGCAGTGGGATTGTGATCGTTGGCCGGTCGCTCATGAAATCGGCCAGCTCCGGCCGAAGCTGCAATTGCCCTTCGGGCAGATCAACGATCAGTTTGGTGCGCTCAAGTACGGGCCACGGCGACTGGTTACACAGCTCGAACAGCGGTTCGGCGATGGGCGCCAAAGCACCGACGCGAACAGCCATGTCAACCGCGAGCGAGCGGATCACCGCGACGGCGACCAGGTCACCTGAACTAAAACAAGGACTGTGGCCACGCCCCCGACGCAGCGGACCGAGCGCCTTCTTCCAGTGGCGATAGGTTTCCGGAGCGATCGATATCGCGCTCCGCAACTGACCGGGTGTGTATAGAACTGTCACGAATCGACTCACGATCTTGTTGCGAACAACAAGATGCCTCGTTTCGCCTGGCGAGGCAAGAACAATTCGCGAACGGCAGCCGCTGCGCTGCAGCAGCCCGTGTGATATCGGTCGAGGTGGTCCCTCAGGAGGCGGTAGCAGGTCCAACCGACAGCGTTTCCGTGTCCCACATACACGCGGTTGCCTTGATAGCCTCATAACTCACGTCGAGCGCAGGCTGCATGAGAACATATGCGGTCAGCCGCCGAACAATGGCGACGGCTTCGCGCGCCTCGGCCACCGTGATCGGCCTGCCGATAACCTCACGGTCACGATAAGAAAGCCATTTCTTGAGCACCTGATATCCGCCGATCGTCAGTTGGTAGACGCTAGATGGAACACCCTTCAGATAAGCTAAACTATTAAGTCTGACATCTACGGGCAGACCGAGCCGCGTCTCCAAGGCGACAACATCTTCTTCTAGCCGAAGGGCTGCCTCCTCCAGCGCCGCTCGCTCCTCCACGTCATAGCTGTCTCGCTCACGAATATTCCCATTGCCCGGCATCACCGGCGCACCGTTGCCGCCTCTGCCCCAGCTCGTGACCTCGAGATCGGAAGGTGCGAGTGCGCCGCCACCCTCGCGGACGAGCCGACCAAGCATTCCGAAAGGCGCATCGTAGGGCGTGACGTTCACTCCAGGGACGACCTGCTCGGTATCGAGCAACGCTGCAGCCCGGCGTCCTAGTGCAGCAGACGCCTCGAGGTGAATCAGATCGCTCGGGAGCGGCACCCGAGGCCAGCCCCCGAGTATGGCGGATTGATTTTCTTGAAGCCAGCCTGGAGCCGCCATGACAGCGAGTGCATGGTACCACGGAGCATCACCGAGATCGGCGTCCGCATCGGGGTCATTGTCCGTGATCGTCGCAAGCCATGTGCGGGCAGTCGCCGAGAGGTTCGCTCGCCGTGTCGGCGTAGCGAGAAGATCAGCTTGCGGCGCTGCGGACTCGAGGATGCGAAATGGAAACGCGCGGATGTTCGGACGAAGGAGGTGATAATCTGGTAGCGCAGTCACTGGCAGAGCCGGCATTCCCTCGTGTGGCCGTTCGGCCATCATCCGACTAACCAGAAATCGGTTTCCATTCCGGGCTGCAGCGAAGAACTCCGGCCGGGATCGATTCCAGATTGGCGCGACCGTCGTGTAGTAGGCAAAGCGTGTGTCGAGGGGCAGTGACGCGAACCGAACGATACGGTTAGCGTCAAAGCTTTCCCTGGCGAGCAATCGCTGGCGGGCGCGCTCCGGCTCAAAAGCGCCGGCATCCTCTACCGGGCCGATCCCCTCTGCCTTCACAGTTTCGAAGGTGAGCGAAGAATCCATATAGCGTCGCATACGATCGGCGAGACGGTCGCGATCGGTATCTATAAGACTTCCGCGGCGCATTTCGGCTAGCCCGCTAAATGGCTCTGCCTCGGCGAGCGCGATTAGATCGGGCCAGCTATCGTAGTTCGATGCGGGCCCGAGCGGTCGGAAATTGAAGCGGTTTGCGGGTGTAGGATTGGTCACCTCGAACCCGTGCTCAAGCGATCCGCCATCCAGCGCCTCGACCAGCTCTTCGCGCTTTCGGGTGCCCCAGAACTGGCGGTACCTGACTTCGGCTAAGCCACCGGTCGGTCCCTCGCGCACAAACATCCCGACGGCGGTTCCAAGCTTGATGCCTTCGCGATTGAAGGGCGTGGAGAAAACGGATGGATCTGGTCCGCCCTCAGGGGTGCGCTTGCCAGTCTCTCGGCTGTCGCCGTTGAGGCTGTCGATAAAAATGCTTTGGAAGCCCTCAAGGAGCCGGCGGCGAACGACCACGAACGATGGATCGCTCAAGTAAGAATAGCTCGACACAAAACAGATGATACCTCGGCCCGATCGTTCGGTGATCCGGCGCTCGGCGACGCGTAGGAAGCGCGTATAGAGCTCGTCGAGATTGTACTTTCGGATATTCCAGTCAGACCGAAGCCCCTGCTTGAAGGGCTCAACCAAGCCCTCCTCTTCGTCTGGGCTGACGCCGGCAAAAGCATTGTAGGGCGGGTTGCCGATTATAACGAGGATCGGATCTATGCGCTTCACGCGTTCCGCGGCATCGCGTTCGGGCTGAAGCTCTGGAAGGAGCAATTGTTCGACAGGACCAATCGGTTCATTCCAGCCGGTAAGTGCGTTGGTGAGGTAAACCGCAGCTCGTTGCTCGGCGGTCAGCGGAGCGCCCGCGTGCGCCAGCATCATGCCAATCTGCCAATGCGCGACCACAAACGGCGCGGGCATAAGCTCGAAGCCAAAAAGACGCTCACGTGCGGCGGTGTTGAGGTCGTGCGCGACAAGGGCGTCTTCGCCCTGCTCGCGCAGACGTCGCTCGATGACACGCAACACTTCGACGAGGAACGAACCCGTTCCGCAGCAAGGATCCAGCACATGAACGTTGGGGCTCGCCAGGCCGGCCTCAATCCCAAGTTCCTCGCGTAGCGCAAGGTCCACACGCTCTACCATATAAGTCACGATTTCAGGCGGCGTGTACCAAACACCCAACTGCTTGCGCAACGAAGGATCAAAATGCGCGAGAAAGGGCTCATAGAAGTATTGAACCGCGCGACCCTCATCGAAGGCCTCAAAAAATAGTATTCGGTCGACCCGGTGGAGTGCGTCTCCGGTCCAGTCGAGGATCTCGACCAATCCAAGCGGACCCAACCGGCTCGGCGTCGCGACCTGTTCGAACAAGGTGCGGACCATCGGCACGTGCATTGTCCATCCGGCGGCGTGCCAGTCGAAGCGTGCAGTAGACTGTGGTGGAAGGTCTCGAGCCCATTGCACCCATGCGCTGAAGATGCCGTAGAAGAGTGTTTGGACTAACGTTGACCGGAAGAAATGCTCGCCCTTGACATGATCGAACCGCAGACCCAGCGCCTGCTCGAGACCGGAGCGAACCGTCTGCAACGCTGGCAGGTCGGCGCTTGCCTCGATCCTTCGGAGTGCGTCGCGAGCGTAGGAGGCGAGCAGCCAAGCTAAATCCGATGCCCGCGTGAGCGGTGCAAGGTAGCTGAGAGCGCGGCGAAGGTAATCATGGAGCGCCTCAGCGAACTGGCCGAGCGTATTATCGGCGGACGCGTTCTGTAGATCCCAAAACGCGGTTTCGCTGGCGGCAAGGCTGAATGATTCGAGACGTATTGGCTGACCCTGCGCATTTCGACCTATTAGGAGGAAGGTGCGGTAGTTAGAGACCAAAACAAGCCCATAGTGTTGCCAATATTGCGATACCTGCAGCGTATCGGCAGTGAACCATGTCTCTTCGGCCAGCCCTTTCACCTCGACCACGCCACGCTCAGGCGTCGCGCCGGTGCCAGGCGCCGGCTCGCCGCCTCGACACTGCGCTTGGCTGTAAAGCCCAAAATCCGGATGACCAGCGCCTTGGTTGCGGATTTGACCGTTGGCTATCACGCGTGGGCGCAGCTGACGCCCGACCCCATTTAGCAGATTCTCCAGCGCGCTATAGTAGGATGTCTCGTTGGTCGCCGCGCCGGTAGCACGAATCTGACGCATCCGCGTCAAATATGCGTCTAGGAGTTCACGACTGGATTCGGCCAATTCGATTCACCTGCAACATTCGATTCATACCCAAATGGCACCAAGTGCCGTTACTGAAAAATCATACGCGTCAGGACGCGGTCAATCTTAAGATCTTTGGCTTAGCGCTTGACGGGGTGAAGAACATCGCGTGATAGGGCTCAAGCGCCTTCAGCCGGTCCGTTGTGCGCTGCTGCTCGGCCGTGGCGCCCGTATTGCGCGCGAGGGTCCGTGCATCCGCTTCGGTGACCCGGAGCACGAGATAACTCGCGACGGCTTCAAAAATCGCACCGTCAAAATCTCGGACGCCCTGAGATGCAAGTGCGAGCGCTAGGCCATATTTTCGGCATTCTTTTGCAAAACGCGGAATAAGTTTAAGCTTCGCAGCACGATGCGCTTCGTCGAAAATGATCGCGTGGGTGAGGCTATCCTGTACGCCGCGGCGGAACATATCTTTGTAAATGCTGTAGAGCACGAAAGCTGAGAAGGCACGCTGAACGATGTCGTTTGTGCTCAAATGCACTCTAACCAGCGTCGGTCTGTGATCCAAGAGGATGCCGGCCGCACCGTCGTCCCCATCAAAAAAGCCGTAGTCGGTCAGCTCTTGGAGCCGGGCAAGAAGATTTTGGTTCGGCTTCGGCCGCGATTGCAAAATGTCGACGAATGTCTTGAACCGGGGCGGGCCAGGACGATCGCCGTCTCGATTGCTCCAGCCGAGATCGTCATAGCTCTGCTTGATCGCGCCACGCAGTTCTTCGAGCTGGATTTCGCCAAGATCTGGAAAGATTGACGCGAAGATATCGCGTAGCGTTCCAGCCACGTCGATATAGGCCGTAGGTCCGGTCGCATCGACGCGCAACGGATTGAAGCCCAAACCATCGAAGTCGATCGTGCGCAAAGGGCCGAGCGTGTGGATGAGCTTCTCGTCGATATCGTCATGGTAAGAGAATATGACGGGCGCGATGCCAGCTGACTCCAATTGCTTAATGATGTTGATAAGGGCCGTCGTTTTCCCCATGCCAGGCAACCCCACCATCATCAAATGAGGATTGGTGCGGATCGAAACTGACCAATCTACTGGAACGTGGGTCAGCGTCTCGCCAAGCAATATTTCGACGGGATCTCCGTAAGATGACGACGTCGGCGTATCGAACGATTCAGTCTCCGACCGCGAGGCGCTTTTGAGGTCGGAACGGCTTCCAACGCTTGTTGCCACACTCGGGACCGCGGGCGTCTCCGCGTCAGGAAGCGAAATGGAGTCCGAAACCCCAGTGCGTGTCCGCAAGTCATCGGGCGTGTCGCCTCCTAGGGTCGAGTCCTCCGACACGCCTGTCTCCACAACGTCAGCGGCTGAGGCATTCAGCGACGAGGGAAATTCCACGGATATCTCATCGTGTACGGTCGGCGCCGGATCGCCGACACTCGGCTCCGGCGGTAGCATCATGCGCTCAGCGGAATGTCCCGTCTCGTCCGGCAGCATCGTCGGTCCAAACAGCCACAGTGCGGTTTCGCTGCGCTCGGAATATATGCGTTCAACTTGACCCGTGCGATGTTCAGGACAGAAGACATAGCCGACGTCTGGATCAGAGACAGTCCCGGGCAGATAGTCCTCCTTTAGTACCAACTGATCGATTTCATTTCTGAGCCGCACATAGCCCTTTTGCGACAGGCGGTGCCGGCTCGCTCGGTCAACGTAGAAGCGCATCAATTTGGCCAGCTGAGCGCGCCGTACGACGCGATCGAGCGGCGCCAACGAGTCGCCGAAGAACCAATCCATCCAGCGATCGCGCAGTTCACTGGTCTGAAGGACCATGTGAGCGAGCATATCGGGTTGACGCGCTGTACGCAGATGCTGCCGATGCTTTACTTCGACGAAGCGGAACTCCAGTGGGCCCCGGCTCGGCGCGCTCACATGGATGAAGTCCGCGCGGCGGGCGCTCTCCCCGACCTCCGTCGCCATATGGACGATCGGTGCGTGATCGGCGATCTCGTCGACCGGGATGAGGACCCCCTGCTCGACATTGAGCCAAGACCCTCGCTGTTCGCCGCTCGCTACACAATGCGCGTACATGAGCGCCAATGCGATCAGTTCGCCGGTCCTGGTACCGCCGTCGGCTAGCCGTATGGCGAGCCTGCCGCTCAGCGCCTTCAGCTGGCTGACAAGGAACCTGCTATTCCTCTCGCTGCTGCTCAACCCCATATCACCGAGCGCCTCATCCACAAGGTCGCGAACGGCGTCCAGATTTGTGGTCGAGGTGACGAGTTGGATCGCTGTCAGATCAGACCGCTCAGGAACAGTATCAATAACGAAACGTTCGTAGGCTTCAGGACTTGCTTGCGGAGAATCGAAATAGTCGAGCGCGGCGTTGCGATCGAGCGTTACCACCCAGTCGCTATGTTCGTGCAACCGCTCGACCCTCATGCGATCCTCCGCCGACAAGCGTGTCTTGAGAACGGGCCAATGATCGCTGGATCCGCCCAACGCTCGCGCGGTAGCGCGTGCTGTCGCGCGATCGACGCGCCGCAGGCGGTCGGCAGCATTCCGATTGTCGGGGCTCGGCTCGCCGCTCAGTTCGGGCGCGGCGAACGTCATCCACGCCAACTCTTCGTCGGGCACGGCGCGTCGCTCCAACGTTCGCAGCAGCCCCCAGCCGTGAAACGGTCGAGCATCTGAAATCGTCGCGGTGGCAACCGTATCCAGTCTCGTCTCGAACAAATCGAAGGCCAGGCTAACATGCGCCGCCCGCATATTGCCCCAGGCTGGGTCTTCGATCGCCGGCTCCTCCCGCTTAGCCCAGCGCAGGCGCGGCACCAAGACCTCGCCCGGTCGCGTCGCAGTCTCGGCCAGCCACCTATCTCGCGGATCTAGAACCTGACCACCTGCGCGCCGCCGTTGGCCGACTGTCGATAGGAACTGCCCGGCGCTGGAGGAGCCCGGGGCATGGAACAGATCGAGGGTGAAGCACAATGGTGATTCAGCCTCATCGTCCTCGTTCAATCCACGCGCCGCGAGCGCTCGCCCCAGAGCCCTGGCGACGGTCATGCCGTCGCCGGCCCGCCACGCCTGAATCGCCAGGAGATCAGGACGCTCACCACTCGCGCCACCATAGCAATCGAGATAGTGGCCTAGCTCGCGCGCGATTGCCGCAGCGCTCGCCTCACCGATCGATGGCGCAGACACCGTGCCGGCGCCGAGGCAAGCCGCGAGCAAGGCGGTCGCCGCCTTGGGTTCGCGCTCGCCGTCCACCGTCATGGCAATAGTGTGGAATCCGATCACGTCGGCAAACACGAAACCGCGCGTCTGCCCTGTCCCAGGCAACGCAAAGGGAAAGAATGCCGAGTCGATCGGCACAACCGTCTTCTGGATATGGCTCGGCGACAGTCCCTGTTCGTAGCGAGCATGCGCCACAACTTGATCGTAGTGGGCATGCCAGGCAAAGCGGACGGGGTGGAGCGGCGTAACGAGTAGGCCGATTAGCCGTCCTGATTGCGTTCGAACCTCTATCGTACCGTGTCGTGCCAGATGAGGCGTTCCCCCATCCAGAGCCTTCTCCCAGGCGTTGACGTAGTTGTCCGCAACCGACCAGCCGACGGTAACAATACGACCAAGCAGCCCTGCACTCCCAAGCTCTCCCGCGAGTTTGCGGCTAGCATCCCGTGCACGCTCCGTCGTCGCGCTTCGATCAGCCGGTTCGAGTTCGACGAACTCCAGTTTACCGATCGGAGAGCCGTCAGCGCGTACAGTCTGGACCCAATGACCGATGGTGCCACTGCGCGCAATCCAATCCATCTCCATGGCCCGTAACAGTGCCGGTCGGTGCACACGCGCGCCCTTGGTTGCTGTTTCTCCCTTCCAAGTGAGGAAGCCCTTTCGATCCTCGACAGGGCGCTCCGCGGCGCCGGGCCCGGCAACCAGTTGCTCAAATGCCGCGCGATCACTTACGCTTATCGCGCCTTCAACGAGCGTGCGGACCTCCTGGCCAGACGCGCTGGTCAGTGGCTTGATTGTCGCACCGAATTCGAGGGTGAACGGCTCGCTCTGCAGGGGCGCCACGTTCTCCAATCCGATCACCGCGACTTCTACAACTGCATCGAACTTCTCAGTTCCCTCAAGATCCTCGAAGTCATCAACCGTGATCGCGACCTGTTGAGTCTTATGGTCGCGGTGGCGCACTACACGCTCAGCAAGCATGTCTTCGCCAGCAATCACTGACACTCGATAGTCGACACTTCCGGCCTCCAGACTTTCGGGGTCACTGGACCAACGAACCGTCAGTTGCGCCCGATCCTTAGCGCTCGCCGTCCGGTCAAGAATTAAACGAGGGGTCGTGTCCTCACCCGCTGCTTTGGCCAAACCGGACCATTTCAAGATTCCGCCCTTAGCATCACGCCAGGGAGCCAGGAAGATTCGGCGCAACTCCTCACTCGCGAACCCGGGCTTTAGAGTGCCAAGCCAGAGGTTGGGTTGCTCTTCGATGCGCCGTGCAGCCTCCTCCGGACTCATGCCCGACACGAAACGCAGCGCCCGCTCCAACTCGGGGCCTCGTACGCCCGCATCTTCCAATTGCAGCGCGCGAACGCGCTCGGCTATCGCGCGCGTATCGCTCACATAGAGCAGGCGATCTGCGAGCTCGGCCGACATATCGAGTTCGCTCGTCGAAGGGTCGTCGTCGCTTGCAACCGGCCAGAGACCAAGCCGAGCGAGGGCACCGCCCGGATCATCCGCGGCAGCAACGTAGAAGTCGAATTTCGACCAAGGCGTCAGCCGGCGGCGGCGGCCGAGGCGTTCCGCGCGCCAGACAGCCTCATCCAGCACTCCCATGCGACCGAAGAACGGTCTGCGCGCCAGCTTCAGCGCCTCGCCGAATAGCTCAGCCTCGCCGATTTCACGGCCAGCGCTGTAAATGCCGTCGAGGCCAGCCCCAGCGCGGAGCGGATCCACCAGCAACAATGCGGCATCGGCCTTGTCCTCGCGCTGTTCAACGGCTTGATCAGCGGAAATGCGTCTGCTGCCAGCCGTGTCGACCACGGCATTAACCGTCCAGCCCGGCACTACGAAAGCCTCGCTGTCGGCCAGGGCATCAATTTGCTCCGACGGCAAACATCGCAGAAAAGCCACCGCGCCAGAACTTGGCGCCCCGAGCCGATTAACAACGGCCTGAGCCAGAAGTGCGGCATGGCGAGGTCCTGTCACGCGGGTTCTTCCATCTGTTCGATGTCGTGGTGGGCGCGATAGCGAGCCTTGAGCTTTTTCATACGCTCGGCGTCGTTGACGCCGATCAACAACCCCAGGTCTCGCAAGCGCCGCTCAAGCATCCGCCGATTGCGCTGGAGGAGATCGCTTGGCACCGCCAGGTTCGGTGGCGCCCGATCGATGTAGAGTCCATATTGCTCTCGCAGAACACGCAGGAAATCGGGGTAGGACAGCGGTTGCTCCTTGCGGCCCTTGCCGGTCCGACGAACGTGCCGATGCACAAGATATTCGATGACGGGGTTGGTTAGAACGAAGGACAAAGCGTCACCACGACGGCCCTGTCCTTTCTTCCGGGTCTGATGAAGGGTGACCTTGCGACGCTTGGCCAGTCCATTCACCTCGTCGATCATCAATGCCGAAGTCAGGAAGGTGTTAAGCCTTTCGGTTCCCTTACTCGAGGAGCCCGTAAAGGCAGTGCTCAACGCTTCCGCAAGCGCGCGGCCAGGATCACCTTCACCCGACTCTTCGCCGAGCAAGGCGCGCAACTCGAGATCCTCAGCCGACTCGGCCGCGTCGCGCAGCTTTCGCGCAGTTCGCGTAAAATGGCGCCGGGCGTCCCGTGCCTCCTCATGACTGCCATTCAGAACCGAACCGAGCAGATTGAGCCAGTCCGTACCGTCTGGCGATGTGGGCGGCCACGATTTGCGGTCAATCTCCGACTCGCTGCGCACAAAGTGGTCGAGGAGCCGCGCGTGCATCAGCACCGCCGGCAGCCGGTTAAGCGCCTGTCGCATCAGGAAGCCGGATTCCTCGGATGTGGCGCGAAGGGCTAGATCGGATCCGCTTGAGCAATCTACGAACAGCGGGAACTTCGGCGCAGCGGCCACTTCCGGCAGCACACCAGTTGTGCCCCAGCGGTTCATGATCTCCACGGTAGCCGTCAGGATTGTAGTCAACCCGATCGCGATCGCCGACTCGAACATCTGTAGAAGCGCCGCACGCGGCATCGCAGCGCCACGCGCATAGCAGTCGAGAAAGACCAAGAGATCATCTCGGAAAATCTCGGCCGCACGCGCTGCGATCGGGCGTTGATTAGGGATTGGCCCCGGATTGTTCCGCCCGATCGCCTTGGCCGGGGCCTCGCCGCATCCCTGCGCCAATCGGATCGTTACCAGCTGGTCGAGTGGAAGTGGTACCGCTTCGTCAAGCTCATCTGATCTAAGGTCGCTCTTGAGGAGGCCCGTCGTCTCCGTACCCGGCGCGAGCGACGCCAATAGATCGTTGTCCTGCACTCTTGCTCCGACCCGATATCGACCGCGCTCCGCAAATGGCTCTACTATTTCGCCGTCCCGCTGGTTGCTGAGCAGTGCGGTGACCATTTCGGGAACGCCGCGCAAATTCGCCGAGCTGCTCGGAAGGTCGATCCATGACGCAAAATAGTGGTTCGCAAAGCAGCGCTGAACCTGCTCGTCGTGAGACTCCGAATGCCGCCGATTTTCTAGGATCGACGTGAGCAGAAAGTCACCCAGGATTGCTCGACCAGTAGCGGAATCGAATCCTTCGATACTTGGGTCCTCGACCAGCCTCGCAACCGTCGTAGAGATAGTCGGGGGAGCGCCCGCACCGTAAGCCTCAGCGAATTTCCCTTTGCCGCGGCGATTCCCCCAACGGAAAAGATACAGCATCATCGGCAGGATAGCCCCGACCGAAAAGTCTTGCGGCGTGAACGGAAAGACTGGCGGATAGGTGCTCGTCCAAATCTGGGCGGTCATCTGGCTACCCAAAACGGATTCAACGACCTGACGGGTTTCGTTCGCCATTATGCGCTCTCGTTTTTGAGGAGGATCGTCTGGCGGCCGTCGCGACTCTCGATGTCGAGGCGATGGACTTTTTCGTTGTCCGCCGGGTTCCAAGCGTTGAGCGCTCGCTCGTCCTCCTGAGCCAATCGGCTTGTGAAAACACCTAGGTTGGCAAACACGTCATCAGAAAAGGCGTCGAGAATTTGAACACCATCAGCGAGATCCATCAAGAGGCTGTAGAGCTCGAGTGGGATCCGCAGTTCATCAGCCCCAACGTGATCGGGCGCATAGCGCAATGTAAGATAGCGGTGGAGCGTCTCCATACCGACCGTCGCCTGAAAATGCTCGGCGACTAGCGAGAAGCGCTCGAGAGATTTCTTTATCCAGAACGCGGTTTCTGTCGGCGTGCGGGGCACAACCCTGATGGGGACGCGGTCTAGTTCGCGGTAAGCGAGATCCGGTAGCGCCTCGAGCCTAGATAGACCGTTGCACAACCGCTGCTTGATCAAGGATTGCTCCTCGCCCGAAAGCAGCGGGAAATGCCGGAACTCGTCCGCGCGGCGGCCGTCGCGCAGTGTCAGGGCAGCCTCATCGCCGCCGACTGCCTGCACTTGACCCGCCGACCAGCCGAAGTAAGCTCGGCGTCGCGCGCCCCGCAACGGGAGGGGACGGCCAAATAGATTTCGAAACCGCCGTGCACCATGGGCGGGGTCTGGACCGCCGCGGCCGACGAGATAGCGATCGACCCGCGCGTGTCCCTCTAGCGCAGGATCGAGCCGCGCTAGTTCTCTCAACAAATCGCCCTGACGGGCCGGCGACTCGGGATTAAACGCATGGTCTGCGGGATCGTGGGGCTCCAGGTCAGGATTATTGTGCAAGTCTTCGCAGGCATTTAGTCCGAACAGAATGTAGCTGATCGCGGCCTTGAGTTCGCGCGCGGTGATATGGATTTCGTTGCGCTGGTGGACTGTCTGCAAAGCGTCGGTCAGCCGCGCCCGCAAGCGGTTGCCTTCAGCGAGGATGCTCGGATCGCTACTTGCGCCCATCATGTCGGCAGAGCTCTTCATCGTACAGCGCGCCTGAGCAGTGCAGGTTCGGCAAGGGGCCCAGATGGTCGCGGCAGCGTCTCCGCCGACGAGACGGCGGACCAACTCGTCAACAAACTCGGTCGTTATAATACCGCGGGCTACGTCCAGCCCGCCGACGAGCGAGCGATTATTGAGCTCGACGAGTCGGATATGAGGAGAAGTTTGCTCGCTCTGATGACTGAGCGCCGCCGCCAGGTCGGAGGTCAGGGCCGTTTCGCCCTGCTCCAATTCAACGTGCTCAATCCACTCCATGAGCCGACCATCATTGACCGCGACCAGATGGACTCGGCGGTCATTTGTTGGTCCGTTGAGAAAAGGACCGAAGAGTTCGTCAAGCAGGCTGTCAGCCGATCGGCCCTTCCAGCTTGCAGCCCCGTCAAGATTGATCTTCGCTGTCCGACCCGCGAGGTCTCCCGTCCATACGCGTTCGCTCGACTGCGGCGGTTCGCCACCGAGAGTTTGGACAAGTCGCTGCAGGAAGGCGGTCTTCCCATCGCCAGCGTTGCCGCAGAGAATTATGAGCGACACGTCTCCGGCCGCGATAGCCGCCGGCAACACTGTATCGAGCGCGGTCGGCACATAGGTGTCGAACGCAAATTCGGAGTCGAGGCCGCGGGTCTCAGTATTGCCGAAGCGAGAGCCCGGATAGGTGCTGAGGATGTCCTTCACCCGCGGAACCTCGTTCGGACCAAGCGGCTCGGGGGCAGCCGAAACCGCACCGGCTGTGGGTACGGAATGCTGGCCGATGGAGCGGCTTGCGCGCAATTCCTGCAGCGCGGCGCCCGCGTTCACGAACCGCCTATTCGCAGGGCCAGTAGCCCGATCAAGAAGGGGAACTAGCGCTGGAAAGGCAGCTCGCTGCTCGTTCGTCCAATCGAGACCCAGCCCAGCTTTTGCTGGTGCCGGCGGACGATTGGTGATCGCATGAAACAGCGTTGCTGCAAGGCTATAAACGTCGTCTCGGGCCAGGTTTCTCCCACCGTCGCGCCGCTCCGGCGAGGCGTAGAGCACGGTACCCTGGCTGCGCGGCTGACTGTCAATCGGTCCCGCGAGATCATAGTCGATGAGGACGACCTGCGCCTCATCAACGAGAATGTTGGATAAGCTAACGTCGCCGTGCACCCAACCCTGGGCGTGAAAAGCGTCAAGCGCTTCGCACAGCGTCTCGAACCAACTGATGACGAGCTCTTCAGTGGATTCCGCTCCGTCCACCTGCGCGATGAAGTCTAGGTCGCCGGACCAGGTGCTGAGTGGAGCCCCCTGCGTCCAACGGAGCAAGCTCATCAGTTCGTTCACGTTCCAACTGCTCGAACATTCAAGGATGTTCGAGAGCCCTCTGCGCAACGACAAGGGGCGCAATCTTTGATAGGCCGCCAGCGACGCGGGGCCAAGGTCAGGATTGAAGACCGCCTTGCCAACGAACGTTCCGATCGGCTCCCCATCTTCAACGTCAAGCTGCTCAAGCTTGAAGGTCCGGCCGACACCGCCCTGGCCGAGCACGGAAACCACTCGGTAGTGCGAATCCTTCCACTTGAAGCGATGCCCTTCGTCCCACCTTGCAGGCGAAATAGCTTCCGGCTTCACGGGCGGCAGTTCGACGGGTTCAGCATCTCGCTCCTGAAGGAGATCCAGAATGTCTCTTGCGCGAGGGCGGCGTGACGGATCGGGATCGCACCCCAGGAGAAGGATCTCGCGAATATCCGGCGCCTCATCCGCCGAGAAGAGCTCGACCAACACGCCGCACAGGCTGAAAAGGTCGGATGACGGCGTCGCCGCAGCTAATCCATTTGATCGAACTTCGGGCGCTGCGAACGCACCGAGATTGTCGCCGATTTGGCCTTCGCTCAACGTCTGGGCAGACGTGAGCCGCGCCCACCGCCAACCCGCAAACAACGGGCTGTTATCGGCCCGAACACGCAAGCTTTCTGCTTCGAGCGCCCGATGGAGGAGCGGTCCCTCGCTTGACTCCGTAAACTCCGCGAGGGCGATCAGCGAACGTTCGGCGAAGTCCCGGCGTTGGGGCAAGGTCCAATCCCGGTTTTCCTTCAACACCGATGTCGGGACCGCAGCGCTGTCGCTGACGCTGAAGAAGAACATCTCGCCGGCGTAGTTTGGTAGCGCCTGCCAGGTATCAACGAGGCTCGGAAGGTGCGGCGATTTCTGAAACCGCTGGATGACATCGAACTCGCGGCGGGCGCGGCGCGCGGTCAGTGCTGGAGCCTCGCCTGGCGGCGCGGCCGACAAATCGTAGGTGTGAAGAAGGACACGATCGCCGGACCACGGATCGCGCGCAGTGAAAATGCGCTGAAAGCGATCCTGTTCGTCGGTCAGGAGCCGGAGCTCATCGAAGCGACCCAATCGCTTGAGCCGAGCGGCATCGGCGAGATTATACCGAACCGCCAAAGCATTCGCGAGCTTGTTGCCATCGACCGACCCCGGCGACTTCGGGCCGGCGACAAGGTCCGGAACATCCTTCAACCCATAAGCGAGAACGCCGAATGGATGCCTCGGCGACTGGCCATTGCGCTTAAGCGATCCGGGTTCGCGTGTGAAGAGGAATGCCGGAGGGACAAACCCAAGACGCGGGTCGACGGAACGAAGCCTTCCGGCGATCCGCTTAGACTTCGCCACGACTAGTTCGGCCGCGGGATCCGAAATGTCTCCCTGTCGCAGGGCAGTAGCGTCCCAGTGCTTGACCTCGACGACCACGACACCGCCCGGGCCAATGATCACAATATCGATTTCGTCTGCTTGGCCACGCGGATTTGGATGCGTGAGATTCGTCAAGACAAAGACAGTGTCCTGCCCATCGGCACGACGAAGCTCTAGGTTGACGGCGTTATAGGCCGTGAGTTCGCTTGCATTTGCAAACGGGCCGCAAGGTAAATGTATAACTCGCAAGCGAATCCCCCCCGTTCAATATCATTTAACTACAAACGACCCCAACGCAACCACATAGAGTGGCGGGAAATGCAGAGTCCAATCGCGCGTCCTGTAAATCCGGGGAAAGCGGTGCGGAATGGTGAAAAGTTAATGTTGCTGGAGTTTTGGAGAGTATCGCCGCAATTAACTCTGTCCGCCAGGAAAAGATTCGACCGCAAAGTCGCGCAAGGAATTGCTCGGGCGATCCCTCGCGAGATGATGGATGGCAACTCAACAGGAGTACCATCCGAGACGTTCAACGACCGCCTTGCGGCACAAAGCGGTCATGCCTGCCTCCGCCGGCAATTGTTCGGGGGGACGGAGACGTCAGAGCATTCCTGAATCGTCCCCAATGCGGGGTTCTTGAAGCCGGTTAATCCCGGTCTGCCAAGATGTCATAGCTTGCATCTTCTTCAATGCTCTCGCTGATCGCAGCACCAGATTCGGAGCATGAACTCAAGTGGCGGTTGCCCAGGCCCTATCAAACATCCCTCCCCTCAGCTACCAAACTCGATACCCTCGCTATTAACGCCTGCATCTTCCTCTTCGCCCTCCCCGCTGCTCAGCCCGGTCGGAATATCTCCAGCCAGCAGTTTCTCCTTCGACAGCAAACCGGCATCCTCGAGCGCCTCGAAATCCGGCAAGTCGCGCAGCGTATCGAGCCCGAACTCCAGCAGGAACTCTTTTGTCGTCACGTAGGTGTATGGCGCGCCCGGCGTCGGGCTACGCGGCCCGGAAGCGATGAAGCCGGCGCCGCGCAGATGACCAATAAAATCGCGACTGATCTCCTTGCCGAAAAACGACGACAATTCTCCACGCGTGATCGGTTGGAAGTAGGCGATGCACATCAGCACCAACACTTCGGGCTGCGTGAGGTCTGCCGCGCGCTCACTTCCGCCTACGGCCGCTCGGATGGCGTCGGCATAGGCCGGCCGGGTCAAATGTTTCCAGCCGCCGGCGACGGCGACCAGGTCGTAAGGCCGGCCGCGCAGCTCCTCGCGAATGTCATCGATCAAAAGGTCGACGCTGCAGCTTTTCCCGACGATCCGCGCCAGCGTCTCGCGCCCGACCGGCTCGCTGGAGGCGAAGATCGTCGCCTCGACCCGGTGCATCCATTCACGCCAACGCGCTTCCGGCGGCAGATGATCGAGTTCCCGATCAAACAAATGGTCATTTGGCTGGCCGTCGCTTCCTTTTGCTCCTCCCCTTCTCCTACGTACGCTCTCCGCTATCATCTTCAGAGCCCGTAAAGGCGGAACGTGGCACGGCCGGACAATTCGCGCACGGCGCCGAGTTCGACCAGCCGGTCGAACAACCGGCGCAGCCCACGGTCACTCATGCCTGCGATATTTGCGGATGCGACGATCGCGTCATCGGACAGGAGTCTTTCGACGACGATGCCCGCCGCCTTGGCCCGCAGTTTCGGCGCAACTGCAAGCAGCCGGTCCGCGCGGCGCTCGAGCTCGACGGAGAGATCAATGGCGCGCAGTGTAGCGCGCGCCTGCGCGGCCAGCAGGCTTTTGGCCCAATCGGAGTCCGTTTCGGCACCTGCGGCCAGAGCTCCACCCACTGGTCGACGCGCCCGACCCATACCCACAGCTAAGGCCGCCTCGCCGCCCAGCAAAGGGATTGCATGCGTCCAGCCCAGCCGCTGCGCGAGCAAGGCATCGGCAAGCCAGGCTCCGAGGACGCGCCCGAAGCCGTAACGCTCCGCGGCCGCGAAGGCCCCGACCAGCGTTTCGACCGTTCCGGTGTTGGCCACAAGCTGTCGGAGATCATCGGCTAGTTCGCCGACTGCGTCCTGGTCGCGGCGGATACCGAGGTCATCAAGCACCGCGCCAGTGCTCGCCTCTGTCAGCAGTTTCTCGGCAGGCGTGCCGGCCAGCCGGCGCCAGGCAAGCAGCATCGATCCGGCCGGGCCGACAGACAAAAAATCGCCCGGGCGTGTGAGCAGCACAGCATCGCGCAGTGCGCTTTCATCCTCGACGCGGCCGGCCTGCCTTGCCGTCACCGCTGCGGCGACGAGGGCCAGGCGCTGCCGCCAGGCGCCGGCCCACCGCTCTTGCCGGCGGACGACCGCATCGAGCATGCTGATGGCGGCGCCTGCGACGAGCGCGATGTCCTCGACATCTTTTCCCGCAAGGCTTTGCGCATCCGGGACAGCGCGGCGCAACCAGACCGGCACCGTTGCCATTGGCGCGGTCGAAGGGGCACCGGCGAGCGCGGTGTAGTGGTGCGGAGAGGGTTTGGGACGCAGAATCATCGCAAGCACGATGAATCATGGCGGCGCTTTTGGCAACGGAAATAGGCAGAAAGCGCTGTACCTGTCGCACGAGAAAAACGAACGATAAATTGCATTATCCGTCGTTTTCGCCTTTATATAAGGAATGACCGTTTTCATCGAGCAGAAGCCCAAAAATCACGCCGAGCGACCTTCCGGACCATCCCACAGTGCAGGGTCGGCGGATCATGTTTCGACCGCGCAGGTGTCGGCCGAGACCGATGGCGACCTGCCGGACATCATCGACGTCGTCATGGAGATGGGCGCAACGCCTGAAGAGACGCTGGCCGAAGCCCCCTCCCCTCTTCCGGCCGTCGCCAATTCCCGCCTGCCGGCGCATCTCGACGCGCTGGCTGATCGCGCCCGCGATTATGTCGAAGCGGCGAGCTCGGCCAATACCCGCCGCGCCTACGCCTCGGACTGGAAGCAGTTTGCGAGCTGGTGCCGGCGCCAAGGCGTCGAGATGTTTCCGCCCGATCCCCAGGTTGTCGGGCTCTACATCACCGCATGCGCTTCCGGAAAGGCGACCGGCGACAAGAAACCCAATTCCGTCTCGACGATCGAACGCAGGCTCTCCTCGCTGACGTGGAACTATGCGCAGCGTGGCCAGCCGCTGGACAGGAAGGATCGCCATATCGCCACGGTCATGGCCGGCATCCGCAACAAGCACGCCGCCCCGCCCCGGCAGAAGGAGGCGGTGATGCCCGAGGATCTGATCGCCATGCTGGAAACGCTCGAGCGAGGCACCCTGCGCGGCCTGCGCGGCCGGGCCATGCTGCTGCTCGGCTTTGCCGGCGGCCTGCGCCGTTCCGAGATTGTCGGCCTGGATTGCGGCCGCGACCAGACCGAGGATTCTTCCGGCTGGATCGAAATCCTCGACAAGGGCATGCTGTTGCGCCTGCGCGGCAAGACCGGCTGGCGCGAGGTCGAAATCGGGCGAGGCTCGTCCGACACAACCTGCCCTGTGGTGGCGCTGCAGACCTGGCTCAAGCTGGCGCGCATCGCGCACGGTCCCCTGTTCCGGCGTGTCACCGGCCAGGGCAAGGCCGTCGGCGCCGATCGGCTCAACGACCAGGAGGTCGCCCGCCTCGTCAAGCGGACCGCGCTGGCAGCGGGCGTGCGCGGCGATCTGCCCGAAGGCGAACGCGGAATGATGTTTGCCGGCCATTCGCTGCGCGCCGGCCTGGCGTCCTCTGCCGAGGTCGACGAGCGCTACGTCCAGAAGCAGCTTGGTCACACCAGCGCGGAGATGACCCGCAAGTATCAGCGCCGGCGCGATCGCTTTCGCGTCAATCTCACCAAGGCGTCGGGACTGTAGCAAAGCCCCTCCCCCCGTTTTCGGCCGTCGAATAGCGGCCCGGCAGGGTGGGATTTTCACCTTAGCGCTTCAATTGAAATCGGGAAGTAAAACCGACATCGGCGCGGGCGAGCGGGCCGATCAGGGTCTTTAGAGGCAGATCGGCTAGTTGGTAAGCCATTGATTCCTTTGTACACGAATCGCGCAACGGAAGCTATATTGCCGCTACCTTCCGTCACAGGCTATTACAATAGGAACAAAGATAACTATCGATAATGACCTCTTATCGATAGTGATGGTTTTTGACCCGCAAATCAGCCAGACTCGTGCAGATGATGCCCGCCGGCGTCGTGCGGCCGGGGTTCTGGACGGTCTTTCCCGGCCAATAGAAAGGCACCCGGCATGTCCGAGCAAAAACCCGTCCGCCTGCCCGACCCCGCTTCCGTCGAAACCGTGCTCGCCGCTCTGCAGCCGCAGTCGGCCGACGCCGAGCTTGCCCCGGCCCTGAACAAGGCTTTTGCGGGCTTCGCCTTTACCGTCGCGAGGATCGACGATCCCTACTGGTGCAACCCTCATGCTGTCGTCGCTGCCGACGGCACGCGCCGCGGCGACCATCGCGCCTGGGTCGAGCGCGCTCTGGCCGATGTCGGCGGCGACCTCACCGCCTTCTGGAACCAATATCGCGAGGGCGGGGAAAAATTCACCGAATGGCGCGGCACCAGCGCCTTCGCCTTTGCTCCGACCGGTCCGGGCGTCGCCGATTTTGTCCCGCTCTCGCTCGGCCGCGAGACGGAACATCTGGCCGGCCCGGTGGTCGATCGCGACTATCGCCCCACCAGCGCCGACCATCTGTTCGAACCGGCCTGGGTTTCTCGCGAGTCCGCGGTTGAGGCGTGGCAGCTCGCCGGACCGGTCTATCGGCTGCGCGGTCGCACCGGCGGCGGCATCGTCCACATGCGCAGTTCTTTGGCGCGCCGCGCCCGCATCGAACGCGAGCAACGCGAGGCACAGCGCCCGGAGCTTGAGGCCCGCACTATCCGCGAGGTCGGTCCGGACGGCGCGCGAAACACGCCGTTCCTGGACGCCAACCCGGACTGGTTCGATTTTTTTCCGCGCGAAAACCGCTTTTTTGCCGACTGGGCGCGATCCAGTGCCGCGGCTGACCGCATCTTTGACCACTGGGCCTTCGACATCCACGATTTCGAGGGGCGCGGCCACAAACGTGAGATCGGGTTTATTCCGCGGCCGCTGAAAATGCCGGCCGAAAAGTTACTCGCTGGAGAGGGTGTGTCCGTGCACCGGCTGATGGAGCGTATCGAGGCGATCGACGCGGAAATGGACCTGCCTTTCGCCTGGTTTTTCCTGATGACGCACGGGCACTGGGTCGATCCGGACGTCGGCGATGCGATCGCCGACGGCCTGCGCGCCGGGCGCGTGCGGCTGCCAGACCGCTATGCCGCCGTGCTGCTTGAGTGGGCAGACAGAAAATATCTGTTCTGAGGCGGCGTCATGGACCTTCGCCTGCCAAAGCCCGCATCCGACCAGAAACTGCGCCGCGCCGAGGCGCTCGACGCGCTGGAGTCCGTGCTGCCGTTCGACCGCAGGGAGCAGCTGGCCGAACTGCTCAGCGACGATGACGTTGAAACCCTGCGGCACCTGGCAAAAGAAGGCATCGGCGAGAATTCCCTGCGAGCGCTGGCCTCCGACGTCGGCTACCTCGAGGCCTGGTGCCTGGCGGCCACCGGTTTTCCTCTGCCTTGGCCGGCGCCGGAGGCACTGCTGATCAAATTCGTCGCCCATCACCTGTGGGATCCTGCAAAGCGTGAAACCGACGTTTCGCACGGTATGCCGGAAGACGTGACCGCGGCGTTGAAGTCGGCCAAACTGTTGCGTGTCGATGGACCGCACGCGCCGAACACCGTACGCCGGCGTCTCTCGAGCTGGTCGACGCTGACCAAATGGCGCGGTTTGCGCGGCAAATTCAACGCGCCGGGGCTGCACAGCGCCATAAAACTGGCGGTGCGCGCCAGCGCCCGGCCGCGCGGCCGCAAGAGCAAAAAGGCGGTGACCGCTGATATTTTGGCCGCCCTCCTGAAGGCCTGCACCGGCGATCGCCTGGTCGACGTCCGCGACCGCGCGCTGCTCATCACCGCCTTCGCCTCGGGCGGTCGCCGCCGCAGCGAGGTTTCGTCCCTGCGTGTCGAGCAGTTCGTCGAGGAAGAGCCTGTGCCGGCCGATCCCAAGGATCCAGAGGGGCCAAAACTGCCCTGCCTAAAAATCCGGCTTGGCCGCACCAAGACGACACAGGCCGACGCCGACCCTTTGTGCTGCTCGTCGGCCGTCCGGTGCTGGTCCTAAAAGACTGGCTCGAGCGCGCCGGGATCACCGACGGCGCCCGTGTTTCGCGGCATTGACCGCTGGGGCAATTTGGAGAAGCGAGCCCTGACCCCACAGGCCGTCAACCTGATCCTGAAACGCCGCGTCGCCGAGGTTGGCCTCGACCCGCAAGCCTTCTCCGCCCACGGCCTGCGCTCCGGCTACCTTACCGAAACCGCCAGGCGCGGCATTCCGCTGCCCGAAGCCATGCAGCAGTCGCAGCACCGCTCGGTGCAGCAAGCCTCGAATTATTACAATGACGCCGAGCGGACGCTTGGAAGGGCGGCAAGACTCATCGTTTAGAGACCCTGAGGACTGCCGGTTGCGGCGCCGACCTCCATCGCTATCTGCCGCTCGGCGGCAAAGCCGGTCATCGCGCGCAATAAAATAATACGCATGCGGGGTCTTCACCACGAGCGTGCGCCGGTTCATCATGTCGTTGGTCATCGGTGGTTCCTTCGAAACAGGTTTGTGTGAGCAACCCGACCCAGCCGGAAAAAATCGATGACCGCCGCTACGCCGCTCGCTCGCTACAGCGCCGTTGGAGGCCGCGCTCGCGAGCGGCTTTGTCATCGCCGAGCTACACGCGGCGGGGCATGCTCGAGACAGCTCATGATGCCATCTCTGATGAGTTGACTCCAGGCGACGCTATAGGGGGCACCGAACGACAATGCCTGTCAGCTTCAATGACATAGAGTTAGCTTTCGAATTCGTCAGCTCCGTGGGCACGGGAGAAAATCAGGCCTTTCTGTGCAAGCAGTCCGGCACGCTCTACTGGCATTCCGAGGTCACGGGCGATTTGGACGAATTGCCGGATGATATCGACGACAGCGACAAATACGTCCAAATACCTGACAAGAAAGAACTCGACCTGGGCAAGCCGCTCGTGTTGGACTTCGCCCGCCAGTTTCTGCCAGACGACGTCGGTGACGTTCAAGAAATCTTCAGCAAAAGAGGCGCGTACGCAAGATTCAAGGACCTGTTGCAGCGAAGGGGTGCACTTGATCAGTGGTACGATTTCGAAGCGAATGCGGAGGAAAGAGCGTTGCGGATGTGGTGCGATCTCAATTCGATCGAGGTCGGTGACTGATATCGCCCCCGAAAGCGTCGCGCGACACCTGCAGCCGAAAACGCTCCTGTCCTTCCAGAATGCTTCATCGCCAGGACAGCTGGTCCTTCGGCAGCCGGCCGCTCGGGTCGAATACAGTTACCTTGTGCGGAAGACGCGGACCCCAGTGCCAAAGCACCAGGTTGCGATCCTCCGTCTCGGCACCGGGAGCAAAACTCGGAACCAGAATGCCGGGAATGCCTTGCGGCCGCAGTCGGTTATAGATCGACCATGACGCCGGGCGGTTTCCATCGCTGAGAGCCGTCGCCCAAGCGCAGGCCATGTCCTCGAGCATGATGGAGAATTCTCCCCTCGCCTGCTCTGTCGTCAGGTCCGTAATGTCGTCGCAATCGACTTCGTAGGAGCACAGCACGCAAGGGTCGATCCGATGCGCGAAACCCTGGTTGGCTTCCTTGACCGCTGTCATGACGGTCAGCGCTAGATAAAGCGCCGGCACACCCTTGGGATTGAATCGGGCACCCCGGATCGCCGCTCCATCACCGGAAGTCGGCTTGAATGCCCAACGTGGATCGTGCGCCCTGTAAAAGGTTGCGGCAAACCTCAAGCAAAGCCACCAACGGCCATATGATCGAGATAATCGCGAACGGCGGCGGCCTTGCCCTCCTTCACAAGCGCTTCGGCGGTGCGCCCGCCGAATGCCGGAAGCGGCTGGGCTCGATACCAGGCCATCGCCTGTTCCTTGCCGCCCGCCCAATCCGTCACCCGACTGATGATCTCGAGCATTTCACGCAGACGTCCCTGTGTCTTTACCGTCCGGCTGCGCTCAGACCGGTAGAGGGTCTCGCGAGCAAGACCGGCGGTCTGGGCCAACTGGCCCTTGGACATGCCAAAGCCATCCGCGACCTGCTCGATTGCGATCTTCCCGTTCCGGTCCATATAGGACAAGACGAGAGGTTCATTCTGCACGGGTATCTTGAGTGCTTGGCCCATAGGAGTCATTCCACCATATAGATAGTCATATTTCTTGTGCAAAATGTATGGCACTTCTCGACCGCTTTCAAGTCCGGAATCGAACCAGCTTGAGCTCCTGCAAGCGGATACCAAGGGGAGCTGCTCAATGGTCCGGCTTCGTCAGCCAAGAACCTGCTCCATCGAGCCCGAAGGCTTGATCTCGTCGCAGAACCAGTCATGGTGACCTGGACCCGAGAGACTTCATCGCTGCTGCAGGGACCGCCGTCAGTTTATAGTCCGCGGCTGACGCTCAACATCTCCGAGCCGCTTGTACGCTACCCAGGCATCTGCAGGTACGGCGCTGCCGACAAGCACTGCAGCCACTGTCCACGTCCTATCGCGCGGATCAAACCCTGAGCCCTCGCTCGGCAAATCCCGGTACCCACACACTCATCCGGTCATCCGCGCCGTTGCCCCGTTGGCCTTCAGCGCCGCCATCAGCATCGGTCCGACCGAAAACTCCCCCGCCCGCGCCTTTTCGGTCAGCACCCGCAGATAGCCGCCTGCGGAGTTGATATGCTGTGCCCTTTGCACAATGCAGGCAATCACCATAGCGGCGACCTCCTGGCCCATCACATGGCAGGCTTCCTCATAGGCTGACGGCGAAACGCCAAGGTAGCCCCGCACCTGGGCCGCCGTGATCATCAAATCGCGCCAGTTGCCGATCCCGTCGACGGCGTAATCCGAAAATTCCGGGCAGGCCTTCAGCACAAGCCCTAGCGGATAGGTTTTCGGCGGCTCTGCGGTCCTCGTCCTTGGCTCGGCCGTCGACCCGCTTTTTTCTAAAGCCGGTTCAAATTCAAAAATAGAGTCGGTATTTGAATCAGATTGCTGCCGCTCGCTTTGGGAGTCATTGCCGCTCGGATTCGTGGATTTCATGTGAACTTCCAGCAGCTTATCCACTTCGTCATGCAACGCGGCCAGATCGCCCACGATCGGCTCTAGCTCGACAACGGAAGCTCGGCGCGGAATTGCCTCCACAACGGCGCGGAAACGGTTCCACAGGCCTCCCCAGTCGCCCGGCACATCCTCCTCAACCGCCGCCTCGATCAGCTTATGGATGTCACGGCGGTGCAAGGTGATCCGCTCGCGCATAAGCCTGAGCGCCCTGTTGTGGGCGCGAACACGCTCAGCCGCCGCCTCGAACTCGTGAGCACGGGCCAGCAGCGGCGCCAGCGAGAAGCCAAAAGCCTCCTCGATCTCGCCTCCCCTGCCCTTGCGCGCGTAACGCTTGCCGTTCGGGCTGTCCCGACGGACGATCAGCCCGCAGTCCACTAGGGCCGCCAGGTGCCGTCTGACCGTGGGTTCAGGCATCCCATGAGCTCTAAGCGACAGCTGTGCGTTCGAGGGAAACACGATGAGGCCATTTTCCTCACTCAGCTCGCTGTCAGGATAGAATGACAGCAACGCATTCAGGACGGCCAGGGCGCGATCGCCAATGCCGACGATGCTCTTGCCCTCGCAGAGGTCGCGGTAGATCTGCCATTTGTCGACGACCCTGTCCTTGGGGATTTCACGTGAGTCGTTTTGCGCTGCCAGCATGGCAAGCGACATCGGCCGCCGCCCAAAGGGCGTCGTTGCAATACCCGTTTCCATTTCTTCCTTCGCCTTCAATTAGGCAAAAGAAATTTGCTCGCCGAATCGACGCCTAGACTCTTGACACTGATTCGCGAAAATGTGATTCTCAGCTTGCTTAAGGATGAGAAGGGCTTCCGCGACGGTGACGTTCGGGGGCCTTTTTCTTTTGCGGGTTTAGTCTCCTGTTGCCTCTTCTTTCGACGTTCTGAATGCCTCGTAAAGGCTGTCCAGGTTCTCCGAAATGTATTCGCCGAACTCGGCCGCGTCTTTCGCTTTCAGCGCCAGACTGAAGGCCTTTCCATTGTTTCTAATCGTCGCGGCGACCGATTTGTCAGCCGGTGCCCAAGTTCTGTCGTTTCGCGGAGCTAGCCCTTTCCTGATTGCCTTATTGGATTTCGCTCCATTCAGAAAATCAAAGAGCAGGTTGAAACGCTCGTCAGAATCCGCAGCCGCGAAATCTTCACTGGCCACATAGCTCTTGGCAATTGGCGTGTTCTTGGGGTTCTCGACGAGTTTCCGAAGATCCAACCACCGGTCGCGTCCAATCCCTTTGGCCGGCCCAATCGCATCAATGACGACCGCGGGGATAGCTTTCGGAATCGTCAGCATCTTAGAGAGGGTCTGGTAGTCGACCGACAGAGCAGATTGGATGGTTTCGCGGCTGAAACCAAGCCCGTCCAGTTGCTGGGCGAACAGAACACGCTCAATAAACGTAAGATTGGCGCGGGCGGAGTTTTCCTGCCCCTGTGCGACAACGTGGTCGATGTCTGCCAACGTCTTCACCACGGCGCGGACAGGCCTCCCGAGTTGTTTGGCAACTCTCACCCGTCGGTGTCCGAAAACGGCCATGTAGCGGCCTTCGGTGCTGGGATGGGGTCTTACAAGAATTGGGGTATCCTGTCCCCTCTCCCTCACTGCCTCCAGCAGTTCGTGGTATGCGTCGTCCTGATCAACGCTCATGCGGTCGGGCACAAATGACCTGTCGACAAGGTCGGGATCAAGTTCAATAACCGTTTCGCCTTCGGCGAGTTTGGAGGCCTGCCTGGCCAATTCATCGATCGACGATGAGATGGACCTCGCCGCTCCGAATTTGCGAAACCCGGAAGCTGGCTCGCCATCTTCTGCCGTTTCGGGCGCGGATTCCCGCATCAAATTGTCGAAAACGTTCTTTCTTGCCATTTCAGCGTCCCGAAATTTGGGTCATTCATCTGATTTCATTGCAATAAAACCTGACTTAGACGGCCGTCTATTTCGTACGTCCCCAAGCCCCGTGGATCAGTTCTCTGATCTCCGCGTTAACCGCTTCCATCGACTCCATGGCACGGTCGTACGTTGCCCTAATCATCCCGGATTTCTCGACCTCATAAAGCGTCTGCTTCGTTAGCCCAGCATCCGAAATCGCGGTCGATTTCAACATCGGCGTCTTGAGCATTTGTGACGCGAGCATTGACTGCATGAATCCGACCATCTGGGCTTGCGGGACGTCGGTCGGTTCGTATCGAGTGATCAAATATCTGAACCAATCTAAATCTACGTCGCCGCCCGCCTGGCGAATTGTCTTCAGGATGTCGCCGAGCATCAGAAGGAACTGCGACATGGACATCAGGTCGAGCATCTGCGGATGTACAGTGATCAGCACCGAACTCGCCGCCGACAAAGCGGTCAGCGTCAAATAGCCCAGCTGAGGCGGACAATCGATTACGACCACGTCGTATCGGTCATCGACCTCCCGCAATACTTTTTCGATGCGATTCCAAAACGTCTTCCCGACGACGGAATTCTTGTCCTGCATCGCCAGTGGAGTGTCATACTCATATTCCTGCAATTCTAGCGATGCAGGGATAAGTTCCAGGCCTGGAAAGTTTGTCGGCAAGATCACGTCGGTGATGGGCTTCCGCTCGTCGTCGTAACGGATCGCTTCGTAGATCGACGGATTCTTGTCGAGTTCGGGTTGGATGCCGTACAGGGCCGACAGCGAAGCCTGTGGGTCGAGGTCGATGGCCAATACACGGTGCCCCGTTAGCGCCAGATGTTGCGCAAGGTGTGCGGCCGTCGTTGTCTTTCCGCTGCCCCCCTTGAAATTAACAACGGCAACGACCTGCAGCTTCTCGTCCCTGCGGCGGTGAGGAACGTATTTCTTCACATCGGCTCGGCCGTGACGGTCGAGCCATTGACGCAGCTCCATGATCTGCTCTGCCGAATATGTCCGGCGACCTCCGGCATGTATAGTTGGCTCGACACCCTTGCCTTCAAGGTGCAGCTTCTTGAGATTGCTAGTCGAGACCCCGAGAAAATGCGCCGCTTCCCCGAGTGAAAATTGCCGCAAGGTCTTCCTGGCATTCGGTGGGAAGGTCTCGAAACGAAGCTGGTTCAGCTTCCTGGAAATCTCGCGGCCTTGTGCCAGAATGGTGTCGTCGAAGAGGGGTTTCGACACGGGCGCTAAAACGTTCATGCTTTCCGGAGCCTCAAGTGACGGCATTTCGCCGAAATTCTTTCGAATGCCGTCATTATGTCCGATTCGTTTGTCCCGACAAGAAATTTTAAGTTAACAAAAGGTTAACGCTAACTGGCGGCAGAAGGTCATACGGAATTGGTTTATTTGAATTTGAAACTCGGCGCGGTCAACGCGTCTGTCCCGGGCAGGTGCGAAATGCGATCCAACGATTTTCGATGAGGCATTTCTTCGAATCGCACCGCCTACCTGCTCGCCGCTTCACCCCACTCGATCCCTGATGTCTTCGAGGCGATGTACGCCAAGCCCGAAGTCGCCCGTTTTCAAAGCTGGGAGACCTGCACCGAAGATGACGGATGGCGCATTCCTGGAATCGACGCGCTGCGCAATCCAGGCAATCCGGGATGGTTCCAGTTTGCTCTTGAGCGCAATGAAGATCGAAGGATTGTCGGCGATAGCGGCCTCAAGACATTCGAGGCGGATACTCGGCTGGCGCAGATCGGGTCCACTAGAGGGCAGCAATATTGGATTCACAGTTACGCTACCGACGCGGCCCGCAGTTTGATCGAATGCGCCCTCTACAATTTCCCCCATTCACCGCAACATTGCGTCCTGTCGACTGGCGCTGTCCGCGTTCTCGAAGAATCCGGCTTCGTGAAAGAGGCTCATTTCCGGCCATCTGAGTGGTTCAAAGGCGTGTGGACAGACGACGCGATCTATGCGCTCCGCTGGAGCAGGCTTGCGGCTGCGCTCTGAATATTCGAACTGAGACGCTTCCGGTCTTGTTGGGGCCCTTTCGACCTCGCGTATAACAGGGCACTGTCAGCTGTCCGAGTGTTTTCACTAATTTTTTTGCCATTTAGACGGCAGTCTATTTGATGCGAGGTAGCGAGTCCGCCGCGCAAATAGTCGACGGCAGAAAGGTCGTGCCACGGCCCCGGCGCGTTGAACTTTGCCACCAAGCCGCGCCATATCGTAAACGTCGACCCGTTCGACAGCCCGCCCGCGAACCGTCGAGGGCGCGTGCGGCCCGTCGCTGCGTAAAAGCCCCCTCGGGTTTCAGCGTCGCCGAGACGGCGGCCGGCATGCCGTGTGCGAGATCGGCTTCTCGCTTTGCGGGATCCCACAGATGATGCGCGACGAACTTGATCAGCAGCGCCTCCGGCGCCGGCTAGGGCAGGGGCTCCACACCTACGGCGGCCTGTCACCAGGCTTCAAGATAGCCGAGGTCTACGCAAGCGCCGTTAGCGAGTTTTCGCCAATACCTCGTTTGGAGCAGCGTCTCGATGTCGTCGTCGGACAAGATCCCGGCCAGAAACGCGCGGCGGTCGAAGGGCAGCACCGAATCCAACCCAGCCGCGATCGCGTGGCCGACGTCCGGATCAACCGCTGCCCGTGCGTCATCAGGAAGCACCAGGCACAGGGAAGGCCGTTGCGTATCGATCGCCTGGATGCGTTCCGTCAGCCGGTGCACCGAGACGCCTTCGTTGGCGAGCACCCGCTCAGTTGGCATTTTCATCGGCCACGGGATAAAGCCGATCTCGCGCCGGTCGCGCCCCTCAAGGTCGTGGATGTCGAAGGCCCAATGGGCAAAAATCCGGTGAGCGCAAGCGCAAGACCGCTCCAGTCGCCGCTCACCCCTAGCATCTGAACTTTAGCAATTCTTCCAGGACCTGATCAGTCCTGGCGGATCCAGGTGGACGAACCGAAGCGCTGTTTGGCTTGAAACGCCTCTCCCTCAAAATGGTCCCGTCCTCCTGAGCCTGTGCCCGCCGCAAGCGGGATGTTGGTGCCGCTGTTTCGAGCAGCGACCGTATATAAGTTGGATCTGGCTCGGATAAACGGGCCGCGTCATGCCATCGGGCTCAGACCATGGATTCGCAACACATCGAGAAGGTCAAAAAATGTTGCCCTGACATATCCGTTCCTACTTGACCTTCCCTCATATAAACAGCGCTGTAGCGAGCGAGCGGCGTAGCGGCGGTCATCGATGTTCTTCGGTAGGGTTGGGTTGCTGACACAACCTGATTCGAAGGAACCACCGATGACCAACGACATGATGAACCTGCGCACGCTCGTAGAGAAGACCCCCGATGCCGATATCCTGCGCGAGATGATCGGCTTTGCCGCCGAGCGGCTGATGGAGCTGGAGGTGGGCGCCGCCACCGGCGCGGCCCATGGCGGGAAGAACCCACTGCGGCTTGTCCAGCGCAACGGCTACCGCGACAGAGACTGGGAGACGCGGGCCGGCACCGTCGAGCTGCGCATCCCCAAGCTCAGGAAGGGCTCTTACTTCCCGAGCTTCCTTGAGCCGCGGCGCATGGCCGAGAAGGCGCTGATCGCCGTCATCCAGGAGGCCTACGTCCAGGGTATCTCGACGCGCTCGGTCGACGACCTGGTCAAGGCGATGGGCATGAGCGGCGTCTCCAAGAGCCAGGTCAGCCGGCTGTGCGAGGAGATCGACGGGCAAGGTGAAGGCCTTCCTCGACAGGCCCATCGAGGGCGACTGGCCCTATCTGTGGATCGATGCCACCTACCTGAAGGTGCGCCGCGGCGGACGCATCGTCTCGGTCGCCGTCATCATCGCCGTCGGTGTCAACGCAGACGGCCGGCGCGAAGTGCTGGGCATGGAGGTCGGCCCGTCTGAGGCCGAGCCGATCTGGACGGAGTTTTTGCGCAAGCTGACCCGCCGCGGCCTGCGCGGCGTCAAGCTCGTCGTTTCCGATGCCCATGAAGGCATCAAGGCGGCCGTCACCAAGATGCTGTGCGCGACATGGCAGCGCTGCCGGGTCCATTTCATGAGGAACGTGCTGGCGCATGCCGGCAAGAGCGGCCGCCGCGTCGCCTCGGCCTTCATCGCCACCGCCTTCGCCCAGGAGACGGCCGAGGCCGCCAGCACGCAATGGCGCGCCGTTGCCGACCAGATCCGGCCGAAGGTGCCCAAGCTCGCCACCATCATGGACGACGCCGAGCCCGACGTGCTTGCCTACATGACCTTCCCCAAGGAGCACCGTGCCAAGCTGCACTCGACCAACCCGATCGAGCGCCTCAACGGCGAGATCAAGCGGCGCACCGAGGTCATCGGCATCTTCCCAAATGACGACGCCATCGTCCGCCTGGTTGGCGCGATCTTGCTCGAACAGAACGACGAATGGGCCGTGCAGCGCGCCAGATACATGACGCTGGAAACCATCAGCCAGATGAGCGATGATCCTCTCATCAGCCTGCCAGCCGTGGCACGCTGATCATCCCGGCCCCTTGCCGGAGAGCGCGGCGACCAAGCCGTCAGCTACACCACGCCATGGGGCACGATCCAGGGATGGATTCCGATTGAAGGCGTACCTCGCCCGATGGTCCTGCTCAATGCGATTGTTGAGGTATTGGCTTTGCGGATCCGGATCGGATTCAGCCGGCGCCGGGAGCGATCCTGCAAGCGATTTGTAGCGTCGCAGGAAACGATCGCCTCCAGGTTGGTCTGGCTCCCATCGATGACAACGCGCTCGGGCCGGCCATGACGGTCCAGCGCCTTTCTGAGGAAGCGCTTGGCCGACGGCAGGTCACGTTGTGCGCTGGAATAGAATTCGACGGTGTCGCCGACGCTGTCGATGGCGCGATAGAGATACATCCACTGGCCGCGGACCTTTATGTAATATAAGTTTCGTCGACATGCCATTGGCTGTCACGCTACGCTTGCGCCGATTGAAGCGCTCCAGCAACAGGGGCGAGAAACGAACGGTCCAGCGGTGGATGGTCGTGTGATCGACGGCAATGCCGCGCTCGGCCATCATCTCCTCAAGATCGCGCAGGCTAAGAGTCCTCTCTGATTGGGGTCGTTTTGGTCAAGATGCTCCTGCACTTTTTTCTGGACCGTTCCGTGGGTCACTCGCTTCTCTTCGCGGTCAGCGCTTGGGCCGCCGCATGATGGGGTCAGTAGCGAGGCGTCTCAATCTGTTTCACGACCTTGCCACGCTTGGGCCGGCAGGTTCGGGACTCTCAACGAGATCGCCTCGCCCATCGTCCCCAGGGAACGATCCGGGCATCGCCCTTTCGGGCGAAGGCTTTGTTCGTGTTGCTTGCTCCTCGATCTGTCTCAGTTCATGCGGCCAAGTGAACAGGCTCCTTTCCAAAGCGGAACTCGGTCGCGTCGGCCCACATGCGATGCAGAATGACGGCCAGTTTGCGGGCGACCGCGACCCGGGCTCGCGCCATGCCGCGCCGCCTGGCGATGTTCATGCCCCATGCTCTGAGGCTCGACCACTTCTTCGATCGCACCAGCAGTGTGTGGGCCGCTTCATAAAGCGCGGTGCGTGCAAGTTCGTCGCCGCATCGGCTGATCTTTCCCTGGATGTCGGTTTCGCCGGACTGGTAGCGTGCCGGCGTCAGTCCCAGATGCGCCCCCACCGCCTGCGAAGAGCCGAACCGCTCAGGCCGGTCGATCGTGGCGCGGAAGGCGAGCGCGGTGATCGGCTCGAGGCCCGGCGCGCTCTTCAGCCGCCGGCAGACTTCTTCATTGCGGACGATGTCGAGAACCTGCTTCGTCAGGCGGGCGAACTCTCTCAGCATCACGCTGAGGATCGCCAGCAGCGGCTCGACCATCGCCATCACCTCGGCGTCAGCGCCCGTCAACTCACGCACGCGGCCGGCAAACGCGCTGCGCGACGGCAGGCCCAGCTTGACGCCGGCCTCGCGCAGGATCGCCCGCACTACGTTCTCGATCGAACGCATCTCGTTCAGCACCGTGCGGCGGGCAACCAGCAGCGAACGCCACAGCCGGCACTGCCTGCTCTTGACATGCACCTGCCGATACCAGCCAGTGCGCATGATCTGCGCCAGCGCGCGGGCGTCATTGCGGTCGGTCTTGTTGGGCATCGTCTTCATGGCTGCGTTGGCCTTCCGCGTCTCGATGCAGGTCGCCGGCAAGCCTTCAGCGTGCAGTCCATCGTGAAGCCAGGCCGTCAGCGAGCACGCTTCCAGGCCGATCCGCTCAAGCGGCAAGCCGGCCCCCCTCAGCGCTTCACACAACGCCTGCGGATCGCTCAACGTTCTCGCCTCCTTCACGATCCGGCCAGTCTCGTCGACAATGCAAATAGAGGTCTCTTCCAAAGACACGTCCAGTCCAGCAAAGTACTTCATGGCTGCTCCTTCCAAATGTTTGTGGCGACTCACATCGACCACGTTTTCACATTTCGACAGGAGCAGCCGCCATCATTTGGCTCGGTCGAGACCCCAATCACCCCATCTGTTTTGAAAATCAGGGACGGGCGTTTCTGCGGACAAGATTGCCGCCCATAGGGACGAGGATCATGCCGTGAGAGACGTCGATGCGCTGCTCGTAGTCGCGCACGAGGCGGCGCCATCGGGTCATCCAGCCGAAGGTCCGCTCGACGACCCAGCGTCGGGGCAAGACTTCGAAGCCCTTCTGGTCATCGGATCGACGGATGATCTCAACCACGAAGTCCAGATAGGCGGCCTTGTCCATGAGCTTCAGCCGATCGTAGGCGCCGTCGGCGAACAGGTGTTGCACCCAGGGCCAGCGCTTGCGGATGCCATCCAGAATCGCCTGAGCGCCGGCGCTGTCGGAGATATCGGCTGGCGTCAGGTTGACCATCAACAGCCGCCCATCCGTATCGACTGCGATATGGCGCTTGCGTCCGACAATCTTCTTTCCTGCGTCGTAACCCCTTGTTCCAGCTTGCGGGGCCTTGACAGACTGGCTGTCGATCACCGCCGCCGACGGGCTCGCCTCGCGTCCGGCCCGCTCACGATCCAGCATCAGCGCCCATCATGTACGGTCTGGAACAGAAACCGCCGCGCCAGCTCTCGAAACCAGCCATAGACCGTCTGCCAGGGTCCAAAGTGGATCGGCAGCATCCGCCAGCCGCAACCCGAACGGACCAGGTAGCGCACCGCATTGATCACCTCGCGAAAATCAACCTCGCGCGGACGGCCACGCCGCCCAGGCTTGGGCATCAGCGGCGCGAACTGCTCCCACTCCTCATCCGTCAAATCAGACGGGTAGCGCTTGGTCTTCTTGGCGATCTGGGCCATCATACTGCCGCAAGCTGCTCAGCGCGTTCCAGATGCTGTTCCTGACCAGGCCGGTTCTCTCGGTAAAATGCTTGGCCGAAATATATCCTCCATGCAGGCAGAGCTCCCTCAGGAGACGTATATTCGACTCTGTCCCTAAGTTAACCGACGTACCTTGCATTGACCCCTACTGTCGGGGTCGTCGAGTCCGCGACACGGTGATGTCTGGCTGGCGTGCCGCCGCGCTCTCAGTGAAGCCATTGAATAATATGCAGAACAGTTTTCCTGGGTCGCTTCCTGTGCAGTTGGCACGACTCTTGATGTTCGTTGTACGGCGGCAAAAGCCGCTAAATGGCACACTGGTTCATCTTATTTGATCTCTAGGAAAGGAGACAGCAATGAAGGTCGATATGTCAGAACTCGGCATAGTGAGGATACCGTGACCCAGATCAAAAGCGCGATCATCGTCAATCCCTATTTCGACGGCGTCTGGCCTTTCTCGGCGAATTACTGGCGCGACCTTTGGCGCGAGGCAGGCCCTGTGGAATTTGTGCGTCGCGACGGCACCGAACTCACAACATTCTTCCAGGACGTCCAGTCGGCCGACACCCGTCGTCTCGCGCTGCTCGGCGCTGAAATTGACTTGCAGGGCCTGGCAGCCTTCCCCCAACTCGAAGAGATTGGTCTCGGAGAGGTCGAGCTAAGCAAGGAGGTCGTCGAAGAAGCGCAGAGGCGGTCTATCAGAATCTACGCGCCCACTTCTGAAGGCTATTGGGGCCAGTCAGTGTCTGAGTTCGGCTTGGCACTTACGCTCGGGGCTCTGCGTCGCATTCCGCAAACTCACCGTCAGATCCTGACCGACCTGTCCCCGTGGGACTATGAGCCGGCCGCCAGCGGTCCCTGGCACGGCAAAAGAGGGTCGCAATTCGGCGACGATGCAAATTTCACGAACGGCACGATTGCCGGGAAGCGCGTTCGTGTCGTCGGCGTCGGCAACATTGGAAGCCGCTTCGCTTCGTTCTGCCATATGCTCGGCGCGGATGTGGCAGCCTGGGATCCCTTCGCTCAAGACCCTTGCTTCCATAGGGCTGGGGCTCGTCGTGAGTGGCATCTGTCTCAATTGGTGCAAGACGCTGAGATTTTTGTACCGATGCTTCCGCTGACGGATTCCACCAAGGGTCTCGTTACCGCTCCATTGATCGAAACTTTGCCAAAGGGTTGCTTGGTCGTACTCGTGACGAGGGCGACAATCTGTGACGTTCCAACGATCCGCCGACGCGTTCTTGCCAACGAGTTGGCGTTGGCGGCCGATGTGTTCGACATCGAGCCGTTGCCCCTCAACGATGCACTGCTGGGGCGTGACAACGTTGTCCATACTCCTCACAACGCTGGCCGCACAATCCATGCCAATGAGGAGTTTGTTCACAGCATCATCAGGCAGTTCCGCCCAGTTGACGTTTGAGGCGTTACGACGATGGCATCGAAAAAGCTCAATATCGCGATCGTAGGGCTCGGCTTTGGAAGCGAGTTCGTCGACATCTATCGGCAGCACTCGGACGTAGGTAACATTACGCTGTGCGACCGGCGGCAATCGCGTCTCAGGGACCAGAAAGCAAGTTTCGGTATCACTCGCCTTGCGAACAATCTCGACGAGGTGCTGAGTGATCCGGAAATAGACGCGGTTCATCTCTCGACTGGCATCCCGGACCACGCCCGTCAGACGATTCAAGTTCTTGGAGCAGGGAAACACTGCGCCTGCGCAGTTCCGATGGCTACCTCCATCAGCGAGATCCAGGCTATCATCGCGGCTGTCCACAAGTCCGGTAAGAAGTATATGTTGATGGAGACCCAAATCTATACGCGGGAATTTCTCCATGTGAATGAACTCGCTCGACAGGGTGTTTTTGGACGAGTTCAGTTCCTACGCGGGGCCCACTATCAAGATATGGAGAACTGGCAGCCCTATTGGGCCGGTTTGCCGCCCATGTGGTATGCGACCCACGCCGTCGCGCCTTTGCTTGCTCTCACGCAAAAACGTGCGGTGAAAGTGCACTGTTTTGGCAGTGGCCATCTACGGGAGGAGCTGCATAAGTCTTACGAGAATCCGTTCCCCATAGAAACTGCCATCTTCTCCCTGGAAGGCGATGAACCGCTGGCTATGGAAGTCTCAAGGGCACTTTTTCATTCGGCGCGGGCCTATACGGCAGCATTCACGGTTTACGGAGAGGACGCAGCTTTCGAGTGGCAACAGATCGAAGAAGAGGCGCCAGTGCTCTTCCGCTTGTCAAAACTGGGGGAATTTCCTGGCGCCAGACGGTCCGAGGCCGAGCGCATAAGTTTGCCCAGCTTCTCGCACTTACTGCCTGCCGAATTGATCCAGTTTGCTGACGGCTATAACGGGGGAGCCTACCCACACCTCGTTCACGAGTTCGTTCGGAGTATTGTCGAGAATCGGCGACCGTCAATTGATGAAGTAGCTGCGGCGAACTGGACCGCACCTGGCATTTGCGCACATGACTCGGCAATTCAGGGCGGTGCCGCTGTATATATTCCGCAGTTTTGATCACCTTCTAGTGGATTGATCGAGACAAAAGAGGCCGATTTTGGATTCTAATTTTAGTCGGAGTATGCGACTATGGTGCATGCGCAAAGGTATTACGTTTGAGGTTTCCGCGGCTGATCGAGTTCGTCTCAATGCAATCGTTTCGGCGGGCAGTTCGCCTCAAAAGCATGTGTGGCGGGCGAACATCGTCTTGATGAGCGACGAGGGTCTGAACCGTCGCGATCATGGAGGCGACGGCCAAGTCGAAGGCCTGCGTCTGGCGTTGGCAGGAACGCTTCATGGCGGAAGGTGTAGACGGTCTTTTGCGCGACAAGAGCCGGCCGCCCGGCACTGCGCCGCTTGAGGTTGACCTTGTTGACCGGGTGGTCACTCTGACTCTGGAAACGCCCAGGCAGGAGGCCACGCACTGGACCGTTCATGCGATGGCAAAGGCCGTTGGGATTCGCGGCGTCTTCGGTCGTCAAGATCTGGCACGAGCACGGCCTTGCGCCGCACCGCTGGCGCAGCTTCAAACTGTCGAATGACAAGGCTTTTGCCGAGAAACTGCACGACGTCGTCGGGCTCTATGTGTCGCCGCCGGCCCATGCCATTGTTCTTTCCGTCGATGAAAAGAGCCAGATCCAGGCGCTCGCCCGGACGCAGCCAGGACTTCCTTTGAAGAAGGGCCGCAGCGGCACGATGACCCATGATTACAAGCGCCATGGCACCACGACACTCTTCGCTGCCCTGAATGTTCTCGACGGCTCCGCGTGCTGTGACCTTTCTTCAGCGGATCGGCGGCGGCATTCTCATCGCTTTAGGCGTAAACCTAGCATTCGCACGCCAATGAGGCCGTCGATAGGTTAGGTGCGCTACGTTCGCCGGAAGCAACGTGCCCTCAGCGAAGATGAATCGTGTGCAGCTTCGCGATCTCGCGTTCGAGCTTGCTTGTAATGTCCTTTCGCTTATGGACGATCGACTTTCCACCCGAGTGTCTGGACCCGCCATAGGTCGCCAGAACAGCCCCAGCGAAATAGATCATCAGACCCGTCATCGTGGCCGGTGCGTAAGCCACGCGACCTTCAACAATCTGAAACATGAAAACGAACAGTGGACCGAGCGCCGTGATCGCGGCCAGTGTCAGGGTGGACATCAGCGATATCGCCTTTTGCATCGCAAAGACCGGAAACGCCATGATCACAAAGCCGATCACGATAACAGCTAGGAGCTCGCCGGGATCAACCGGACCCTTCCCATCGAGGCCGAGCCATGCGGCCGGGAGCGCCACCATCACGTAGAGCGGAAACCGCAGTCCATATTGCACAGCCGGTGCGATGCCGAGGCGATTGAGCCTTTGGCTGTAGATCATCATCGCCGCGAGACTGATGGGCAGACACACAGGTCAACAGCAGTCCGGCGATCGCGATACTCCAGCCGCCTCGCACGAAGCCTGATTGTCCAAGCAGCGTGATCGCCGCCAGATACCCAACGCCGATCACCACAGCGATCAGGCCAACGCCTTCGACCCGGTTGCGCAGCGGGGATGCTTCCGGAATCCCGCAAGCCGAGGCGACCAGGATGGCAATGGGTATCAGCCCTGAAAACACGGTGAAGACCACAGCCGGTTCGATCATTTGAAGCGCGAAGAAATATGCAATCCAGACAAGGGCCGTCGAGAGGTTCAACCCGAACAGACTGGCTCCATTGGCCCATGCAGTTTTCAGTTGCTCCGGAGTCCGCACCTTCGCCCAGATCAGCGCTCCGGCAGCGGTGAATCCAAAATACTGCCCCGCCGATCAGGAACGAATCGTATTCCTGAAATACGCCACCAAAAAACAGGCCTGTGCCGCTTCGAGGATCACAAAGGAAAAGGCCCCGATCAGCCCGAGCGTTGCACGGTTCATCGTCTCACCACACCAATTTTTATTTTGATACGGCGAAAGTGGCGAATAAGGTGGCCAAAATATCCGAAAAAATGGCGTTTCAGACCACAGGAGGCGCTGAATATGGACGAGCTGGACTTGCGGATCGTGGCCGTGCTTCAGGCCGACGGTACGCTCACCAAGGCGGAGCTGGCTGAGGCGGTCGGCTCGACGCCTTCGACCTGCCTGCGCCGGGTCGCGGAGCTGCGGCGAACGGGCGTCCTGAAAGCCTGCGTCTATCTCGCGGACCCGGCCAAGCTCGGGCGCGGCATTCGGGCTGTTGATCCCATCATAGCCGCCCTCGCGGTTATCATTTGCGTGCAGCGTCGTGAGGCGTGATCTTCGTCGTTTCCTTATAAGTCTCGACGGGGGACGCCGATGGTCGATCACGAGTTTGAAAACCAGGTCCGTGCGGATGGAGCGCATGTGCCTGCTGACTTGCAAGCCCCTGTCGATGATGTGGATCGCAGCATGGGCGAGGTGGTCAAGGTGACGCCGCTCGCCATGGGAAGCTACGACAGCAATGCTTGGCAGTCCGAGCCGGGCATCGAGCGATACCGTCCGCTCGAAGGCGCGGCCGCCGGGCCGGAAACCGAGGTGCGCAAGCGGCCCGGCACTGTCGAGGTGTCGTTCGAGCTTCCCGACGACCGGCAGATCGTCGAGCAGGTGGTCGAGACGATATTCCAGGCGCACAGCTATCCGAAGCCGGTCATCAGGATCCGGACCGTTCTCACCAGCCGCTCCAAGGGCCTCGACGACAGCGCCAATCCGAACCGCTGGTGGAACACGACCGGCGACTGGAAGAAGAAGGCCGGCCAGTCTGGAACAGATATCGTGCGGGAATGAGCGCGACCGAATATCGGCTCGGCCTAGTGCTGGTCACGGCGTCGGCGGTCGCCTGGAGCACGGCGGGCTTCTTCACGCGGCTCATTCCGCTGGATAGCTGGACGATGCTCGCCTGGCGCGGCATCTTCGGTGCGATCGGCATCGCCATGGTGATGCTCGTTTGGAGCGCGGTGGCGCGTGGCGCAGCTTCCGCGACATGGGCTGGCCCGGCACACGACGGTCGCGCCTGTAGCCGTGATCTATGCGACGGTTCCGTTCATGCCGGCCGCCTGCCTGTCGGCGCTGCTGAGCGGACTGGTCTGCTGGCCGTTCGGAGAGCCGCTGGCCGTCTCCGGCTACGAACTGTTTCTGCTGGCGCTGTTCGGCCTCGTGACTCGGCGGTCGGCCTTGCACTGTTCACGCTCGGCGCAAGGCTTCTGCCCCTGATCGTGACGGCGTCAGAACATGATGTTCGGGCCATCGAAATCGGGAAGTAAAAGCGACAGCAACCGAGGCTTTGGCGCGGCTCGACGAGCGGCTGGCCCGCTCGCCCGTCCGCGACGGTTTAGTCGAGCGCCAGCACTTTGCCGACACGGCCGCAGCACTTTGGCTCGAGGGCGAGCTCGTCCACCTCGAGGACCTCGTCCTGCACGACGCCCACATGGACATCGGCACCCCAACCCACGAGCTCACCCGGGCGCATGCGATCCTGCGAACCCGCCGGCGGATTTTTGCGAACAAGCCGGACTGGGCACTCGGCCGCGACGGTTTTTTGGCCCTGACCGGCCGCGGCGGCGCGACGGCGGCATCGGAACAAAAAAGCTGGGAAGGGCAGGGGGTTCCTGCCGCCAGCGCCGTTGAAGCCGATGCTCGGGATGACGCAGAGGACGACCTGCTGGCCGAAGAATTTGCCGAGATCGATGCCGTCCTGGCGCGCTCCTCGAAGATTCTCAGTGGCGCCGACGTGCCGGCGAAGACACAGCGTTCAGACGACCGACCGGACCTGATCCACGATCTCGATTGGAATGAAGACGAACGGCTGGCCGAATGGCGGGATGTGATTGCCGGGACACGCGATCTGCCGGTCGTCCTACGCGGCGCGATCCTGTTCGAGGCATGGCAAGACATCGAGGTGCTGCAGCACGCCGCCTGGATCGGACCGCTGCTCGTGGCCGCACTGTTGGGGCAGGAAGGTCTTGCCGCTGGCCATCTCGCCTGCCTGCATCTCGGCGCCAAAAACTTCCGCGTGAACGGCGGCGGGCGCGCAATTGTCAAACGGCTTCCAAAACTGACCCCCGATCGGCGTCCAATTTTGACCCCCCCCTATGGAATGCGCGGCGGTCGGCGTTCGCCCGGGCGGAGCTGGTCAGGGTTGCACAGCCCGGGCGAGCGCGGATTGCGCTTGGCAGCTGATGGGGTGATCAGGCGCGGTTCTTGAAGCGCCAGGACTCGTTTCCGGTCTCGATAATCTCGCAATGATGGGTGAGACGGTCGAGGAGCGCTGTCGTCATCTTGGCGTCGCCGAAGACGGCGGGCCATTCGCCGAACGCCAGGTTGGTGGTGACGATGATCGAGGTCCGTTCGTAGAGCCTGCTGATCAGGTGGAAGAGCAATTGCCCGCCGGCTTGCGCGAACGGGAGATAGCCGAGTTCATCGAGCACGACGAAGTCGAGCCGCGTGAGGTAATCGGCGATGCGGCCCTGCTTGCCGCCGCGGTGCTCTGTCTCGAGCCGGTTGACGAGATCGACGACGTTGAAGAAGCGGCCACGTGAGCCGTTGCGGATCAGGGCGCGGGCAATGGCGATTGCCAGATGCGACTTGCCGGTTCCGGTCGGACTGGGCTCATAATGCCCGTTATCAGGATGGCGAGGCAAAGAAGATTGTCCGTTACGCCTTTCATCCACGTTCGGGCGGGGA
>NZ_JAMYTF010000033.1:0-65672 GCF_040322295.1 Mesorhizobium sp. M0159 | reverse complement strand
TCGATTGGTCATGGCACTTCCCCTTCCACGGGAATCGGTGATCGCAATGTCACCACCGTGCCATGGCCGCTCGCCCCTCAGAGCAGGCGCCGTTCTCTCTCCAAAACTTTTTGCAGAACCTCCAGCACACTATCTCCTTCGCGCCCCTCTCTGTCCTGCCGGACATCTCCCCCACTTGGGGGGAGATTGGCTATCAGCCCCGCTTTCGCCAATCGCCACCGTCGCCTGCGATTCAACCGCTCAGATATGGATCGGCTTGAAGAACGTCGCCAGTGCCGCCTCCTTCACCGCTTCCGACATTGTCGGATGGGCGTGACAGGTGCGGGCTAGGTCTTCCGACGAGCCGCCAAATTCCATCAGCACGGCCGCCTCGTGGATCATCTCGCCGGCGCCGAAGCCGACGATGTGGACGCCGAGCACACGGTCGCTGGCCTTGTCGGCCAGGATTTTCACAAAGCCGTCGGTGTGCAGCATGGCGCGCGCGCGGCCATTGGCGCTGAACGGGAATTTTCCGGCCTTGTAGTCGACGCCGGCCTTTTTCAATTCTTCTTCGGTCTTGCCGATCGAGGCGATTTCCGGCGTGGTGTAGACGACGCTCGGAATCACGTCATAGTTCACATGACCGGCCTGGCCGGCGATGGTTTCGGCCACCGCCACGCCCTCGTCCTCAGCCTTGTGTGCAAGCATCGGCCCGGCGATGACATCGCCGATGGCATAGATGCCAGGCACGTTGGTCCTGAGATGGCCGTCGGTCTTGACCCGGCCGCGCTCATCGACGTCGACGCCGGTCTCCTTCAGCCCGAGAGCGTCCGAATAGGCCCGTCGTCCCGTCGCAATCAGCACCGCGTCCGCCTCGATCGTCTCGGCTGCTCCGCCTTTGACCGGCTCGAAGGTGACCGTCGCCCCCTTCTTGGCCTTGGCGACGCCGGTCACCTTGGCGCCCAGCCTGAACTCAAAGCCCTGCTTCGACAGCAGGCGCTGGAACTGCTTGGAGACCTCGCCATCCATGCCGCCCAGGATGGTGTCGAGGAACTCGACCACGGTTACCTTGGCGCCGAGCCGCGCCCATACCGAGCCGAGCTCCAGACCGATGACACCGCCGCCGACCACCACCAGATGGCCCGGCACCTTGTCCAGCGACAGCGCGCCGGTCGACGAGACGATCACCTTCTCATCGAAATCGACCTCGACGCCGGGAATGCCGGCGACGTCGGAGCCTGTGGCGATGACGATGTTCTTGGTCTCGATCTCCTCGACCTTGCCGTCATCAGAGGTCACCGACACCTTGCCGGCCGCAACTACCTTGCCGGTGCCGCGAAAACTGTCGATCTTGTTCTTCTTGAACAGGAAGGCGACGCCATTGACGTTGGCCGTCACCGTCGCATCCTTGTGTGCCATCATCTTCCCAAGATTGAGCTTGGGCGCGCCGATCTCGACGCCGAGCGCGTCGAAGGAATGGCCGGCCTCGGCAAACATCTCGGACGCATGCAGCAGCGCCTTTGACGGGATGCAGCCGATGTTGAGGCAGGTACCGCCGAAGGTCGGGTTCTTTTCGACTACCGCCGTCTTCAGACCGAGCTGCGCCGCCTTGATGGCGCAGACGTAGCCGCCTGGTCCCGATCCGATGATAACGACGTCATAGGCCATGATACTGTCCCTTTTGCTTTAGCGGCCGCCGCCGATTTCCAGATTGGCGCCTGTTGTGTAGGACGCCTCGTCCGACAGCAGCCAGAGAATTGCGGCTGCGACTTCCTCGGCGGTGCCGACGCGCTGCATGGGCACCACCTTGCGCATTCTCTCGACGCGATCCGGCTGCCCGCCGGAGGCATGAATTTCGGTGTCGATGATGCCCGGGCTGACCGCGTTGACACGAATGCCTTCGCCGGCCACTTCGCGGGCAAGCCCGATGGTGAAGGAATCGACCGCGCCCTTCGAGGCGGCATAGTCGACATATTGACCCGGCCCGCCAAGCCTTGCCGCGATCGAAGAAACATTGGCGATGGCGCCGCCCTTGCCGCCATGCCTGGTCGACATCCGCTTCACCGCCTCGCGGGCGCAAAGCATCGGCGCGATCACATTGATGCGCATCATGCGCTCCAGCCTTGCAGCGCTAAGCTCGTCGACGCGCGCGCTCTGGTCGACCACGCCGGCATTGTTGACGAGCGCGTCGAGTCGACCGAAACGGCCATCGACAGCCTCGAACATGGCCAATACGTCCGTCTCGCTGCCGACATCGGCCTTGACTGTGAAGGCTTCTCCGCCAGCAGCCTCGATGTCGGCGACCACCGTTTCGGCGGCTTTTGCATTCGACGCGTAATTGACCGCAATGCGATAGCCGGCCTTGGCGGCAAGCCTGCATGTAGCGGCGCCAATGCCGCGGCTGCCGCCGGTCACCAGCAGGATCTTTCCGCTCGCGCTCATTCCTGACATCCCTTCAGGGCAAAGACGTCCCAGGGCACCTTGGAAAAGCCGTTGGCGCCATAGGCCGCCGACATCTGCAGCGACGCTCCCAGATCAGGCAAGATCAGCTTCTTCGGCGCATCCTTTCCTTCGCCCGGCAGCAACGCGATATTGCCCTGGTCGTCGGCAGTGTAGATGACGCCCTCCCACACAGTGCAGGCGGCGAGCTCGTCGCCGGTGACGTCGCCGGCCGGGCATTTGTACATCAGCGAGCCATGCGGCCGCGCCGCGCCCTCCGTCCACATGACGATGCCGTCGAGCACGACGCCCTCATCGAGCACCATCTTGAAGCTGTTGGTGACGGCGGCCGACTCGCCGGTCGGCCTGAAATCGATCTCGGCGGCGTTCTCAGGATCGCCATAGACGGCGAGCTCGAGCGGGCAGGCGGCGAGGGCCGCGGAGACCGTCTGCACGCCGAGTGCGCAGATTGTGACAAACAAACCGGACCGGAAACGAGAGGAATTCATCCGGCGGCGCAGATCCATGCTCCGGCTCACGTCGGCCGCCCCTAGAGGTCGAGCACCAGCCGCTCGGGATCCTCCAGGCTTTCCTTGACGCGGACCAGGAAGGTCACCGCTTCCTTGCCGTCGACGATGCGGTGGTCGTAGGACAGCGCCAGATACATCATCGGCCGGATGACGATCTGGCCGCCGACCACCATCGGCCTCTCCTGAATCTTGTGCATACCCAGAATGCCGGACTGCGGCGCATTGAGAATCGGCGTCGACATCAGCGACCCGTAAACGCCACCGTTGGAAATCGTAAACGTGCCGCCTTGCATATCCGCAACCGACAGCTTGCCGTCGCGCGCCGCAAGCCCCAGCCTGCCGATGTCCTTCTCGATTTCGGCGATCGACATCTGGTCGGCATTGCGCACAACCGGCACGACAAGGCCTTTCTCTGTACCGACGGCAACGCCGATATGAGCGTAGTTCTTGAAGATGATATCGGTGCCGTCGATCTCGGCATTGACCGACGGGATCTCCTTCAGCGCATGGGTGACGGCCTTGGTGAAGAAGCCCATGAAGCCGAGCTTCACGCCGTGCTTCTTCTCGAACACGTCCTTGTATTTGGTTCGGAGCGCCATCACCGCGCTCATGTCGACCTCGTTGAAGGTGGTCAGCATGGCGGCGGTCGATTGCGCTTCCTTGAGGCGGCGCGCGATGGTCTGGCGCAGCTTGGTCATGCGCACGCGCTCCTCGCGCGAGGCATCGTCGGCCGGGGACGGCGCGCGCGCGGCAACGGGCGCCGGTACAGGCGCGGCCTTCGGCATTTCTGCCGGCTGCGACGGCGCGCCCCTGGCGATCAGGTCGAGCACGTCGCCTTTCAGCACCTGGCCGCGCTTGCCCGAGCCCGACACCTGGTCGACTGCGAGATTGTGCTCGGCCAGCAGCTTTGCCGCCGACGGTGCCGGCGGCATCGTGCGCGTCTCGATTGCGCCGGCGTCGCCGGCGATCTTGGCCGTCTCGGCAGCGGCCTGCTTGACGCTCGAGGCTGCGGTGGGAGCCGAAGCCTGCGACACCGCATCCTGCTTCGTTGCCGGAGCGGCGGCGGCATTGGCTGCCGCGCCGGCGCCTGCCGAAATCGTGCCGAGCAGTGCGCCGACGCCGACCGTCTCGCCTTCCTTGACGGCGATCTCGCTGAGCGTGCCCGCGGCGGCGGCCGGCACTTCCACCGTCACCTTGTCGGTTTCGAGCTCAACCAGCGGCTCATCGGCGGCGATCGCGTCGCCGACCTTCTTGAACCATTTGCCGATGGTCGCCTCGGTGACGGATTCACCAAGTGTCGGGACGCGGATTTCGGTTGCCATTGTGCCTGTCCGTTTCTTTCGGTTCTGTTCTATTCACCAAGCGCGTCGTCGAGCAAGGCGGCAAGCTGGGCGAGATGCTTCGACATCAATCCGGTCGCCGGCGAGGCGGCCGCCGGCCGGCCGGTATAGCGCACCCGCTGATGCTTGGCGTCGATATGCGCCAGCACCCATTCGAGATACGGATCGATGAACGACCAGGCGCCCATGTTCTTGGGCTCCTCCTGGCACCAGACCATCTCGGCATTGCGGAAGCGCGACAGTTCGGTGATCAGCGCCTTGGCCGGGAACGGATAGAGCTGCTCGACGCGCAGCAAATAGATGTCGTTGATGCCGCGCTTCTCGCGCTCCTCGTAGAGGTCGTAATAGACCTTGCCCGAACAGAGCACGACACGGCGGATCTTCGAATCCTTGGTGAGCTTGATGGCCTGGCCCGACAGCAGCTGCGCGTCGTCCCACAACAGCCGGTGAAAGGCGCTTTCGCCCGACATCTCCGGCAGCGTCGATACCGCCCGCTTGTGGCGCAGCAGCGACTTCGGCGTCATCAGGATCAGCGGCTTACGGAAGTCCCGCTTCAATTGCCGGCGCAAGATGTGGAAGTAATTGGCCGGCGTCGTGACGTTGGCGACCTGCATATTGTCTTCGGCGCAAAGCTGCAGGAAGCGCTCGAGCCGGGCCGACGAGTGCTCCGGCCCCTGGCCTTCATAGCCATGCGGCAGCAGGCAGACGAGGCCCGACATTCTGAGCCATTTGCGCTCGCCCGACGAGATGAACTGGTCGAACACCACCTGGGCGCCGTTGGCGAAGTCGCCGAACTGCGCTTCCCACAGCGTCAGCGCCTTCGGCTCGGCCAGCGAGTAGCCATATTCGAAGCCGAGCACGGCCTCTTCCGACAGCATCGAGTTGATGACCTCGAAACCGGCCTGCGCCGCCGACAGATTGTTGAGCGGGATGTAGCGTGTCTCGTCGCGCTGGTCGTAGAGCACGGAATGGCGCTGCGAGAAGGTGCCGCGCTCCGAATCCTGGCCGGACAGCCGGATCGGATTGCCGTCGAGCAGGATGGCGCCGAAGGCCAGCGCCTCGGCCGTAGACCAGTCGATGCCTTCGCCCGACTCGATCGCCTGGCGGCGGTTGTCGAGGAAGCGGATGATCGTCTTGTGCGCCTCGAAATCCTTCGGCACCTCGGTCAGCTTCTTGCCGATCTCCTTCAGCGTCTTGACCGGCACGGCGGTCTTGCCGCGCCGCTGTTCGTCCTGGTTGTCGGCCGAGCGCAGGCCGGACCAGGCGCCGTCCAGCCAATCCGCCTTGTTCGGCTTATAGTGCTGGCCGACCTCGAATTCCTGCTCGAGATGCGCCCGCCAATCGGCCTTCACCTTTTCGAGCTCGGCCTGGGTGATGTGGCCTTCCGCGATCAGCCGGTCGGCATAGATCTGCATGGTCGTCTTCTGGTTGCGGATCTTGCGATACATGATCGGCTGGGTGAAGGCGGGCTCGTCGCCCTCATTATGGCCGAAGCGGCGGTAGCAGAACATGTCCACCACGACCGGCTTGTGGAACTTCATGCGGAATTCGATCGCCACCTTGGTGGCATGGACCACCGCTTCCGGGTCGTCGCCGTTGACGTGGAAGATCGGCGCCTCGATCATCTTGGCTACATCCGACGGATAAGGCGACGAGCGCGAGAAGCGCGGGTTGGTGGTGAAGCCGATCTGGTTGTTGATGATGAAATGCAGCGTGCCGGCGACGCGGTGGCCGCGCAGGCCCGACAGGCCGAGGATTTCGGCAATCACGCCCTGGCCGGCAAAAGCGGCGTCGCCATGCAACAGCAGCGGCAGCACCTTGGCGCGCTCTTCCAGCGGCACGATCTCCTCGCGGCTGCGGCCGAACAGATAATCCTGCTTGGCGCGCGCCTTGCCCATCACCACCGGGTCGACGATTTCCAGATGCGACGGGTTGGCGGTCAGCGACAGATGCACCTTGTTGCCGTCGAACTCGCGGTCCGACGAGGCGCCGAGATGGTACTTCACGTCGCCCGAGCCCTCGACCTCGTCGGGCGCGGCGGAGCCGCCCTTGAACTCATGGAAAATGGCGCGGTGCGGCTTGGCCATCACCTGCGACAGCACGTTCAGCCGGCCGCGATGCGCCATGCCGAGCACGATCTCCTTCATGCCGAGCTGGCCGCCTCGCTTGATGATCTGCTCCAGCGCAGGGATCAGCGACTCGCCGCCATCAAGGCCGAAGCGCTTGGTGCCCTTGTACTTGACGTCGATGAATTGCTCGAAGCCTTCCGCCTCGACCAGCTTCTGCAGGATCGCCTTCTTGCCGGCGGCGGTGAAGGAGATCTCCTTGTCGGTGCCCTCGATGCGCGCCTGGATCCAGGCCTTCTCCTCGGGATCGGAAATATGCATGAATTCGACGCCGAGCGTCGAGCAATAGGTCCGGGTCAGGATGTCGAGCATCTGCCGGATGGTGCCGAATTCCAGCCCGAGCACATTGTCGAGGAAGATCGGCCGGTCGTAGTCGGCTTCGGTGAAGCCGTAATTCTCCGGCGACAGCTCGTTGTAATCCTCGAGCGGCTTGGCAATGCCCAGCGGATCGAGATTGGCGTGCAGGTGGCCGCGCATGCGGAAGGCGCGGATCATCATGATGGCGCGGACGGAATCGCGCGTCGCCTGATGCACGTCGGCGTCGGAAAGCGCTGCGCCGTTGCCGACCGCCCTGTCCTTGACCTTCTTTTCGATGTGCTTTTCGACCAGGCCCCAATTGCCGTCTAGCGCCGAGACCAGCTCGCCATTGGCCTGCATCGGCCAGGAGGGCTTGGCCCAAGAGGCGCCCTTGGCGTTCCTGCGCACGTCGCCGGCGTCATCCTTCAGCGCCGCGAAGAAGTCCTGCCATTCGGGATCGACCGACGCGGGATCGTCCTCATAGGCGGCATAGAGCGCGTCGATATAATCGGCATTGCCGCCATAGAGGAAAGAGGTAAGCGAAAACTGGTCGTTGGTTTGATCTTGTCGTGCCATTTTGCCTAGCGGAGCGCCTGCCCCGTCTCCTGTTTTGGAGGGGAGTAGGGCAATAGGGCAGTACGGGAGTAGGGCAATGCCCTCATCTTGTCCCTACTGCCCTACTGCCCTACTCCCCTACTCCCTTACTCCCCTAACCCTTTATCGCCTCGACCAGCGTCGTGCCGAGCCGGGCCGGCGACGGCGAAACCTTGATGCCGGCCGATTCCATCGCCGCGATCTTGTCTTCCGCGCCGCCCTTGCCGCCGGAGATCACCGCGCCCGCATGGCCCATGGTGCGGCCCGCCGGTGCGGTGCGCCCGGCGATGAAGCCGGCCATCGGCTTGCGGCGGCCGCGCTTTGCCTCGTCCTTGAGGAACTGCGCGGCGTCTTCCTCGGCCGAGCCGCCGATCTCGCCGATCATGATGATCGACTTGGTCTCGTCGTCGGCGAGGAACATCTCCAGCACGTCGATGAACTCGGTGCCTTTGACCGGATCGCCGCCGATGCCGACGGCGGTGGTCTGGCCGAGGCCGACATTGGTGGTCTGGAACACCGCCTCATAGGTAAGCGTTCCCGAGCGGGAAACAACGCCGACCGAGCCCTTGCGGAAGATGTTGCCGGGCATGATGCCGATCTTGCATTCGTCGGGGGTCAGCACGCCGGGGCAGTTCGGCCCGATCAGCCGCGACGTCGAACGGTCGAGCCTCGCCTTGACCTTGATCATGTCCATCACCGGTATGCCCTCGGTGATGCAGACGATCAGCGGGATCTCGGCCTCGATCGCTTCCAGGATCGCTTCGGCAGCACCCGCCGGCGGCACGTAGACGACCGAAGCGTTGGCGCCGGTCCTGGCCTTGCCTTCGGCTACGGTGGCGAAGATCGGCAGCGCCTCGCCCTTGGCGCCGGTCCAGGTTTCGCCGCCCTTCTTGGGGTGGATGCCGCCGACCATTTTCGTGCCGTGATAGGCCAGCGCCTGTTCAGTGTGGAACGTGCCGGTCTTGCCGGTCAGGCCCTGCACCAGCACCTTGGTGTTCTTATCGACGAGAATGGACATGGTGGTCCTTTTCAAAAACCGTTGATCGGGGAAGGCCGCGCGCTCATGGTCACAACCGCTTCAGCTCGGCGACGGTAAGGTTGCTTTTGGCATTGCCGGTGTTGAGCGTCGTTGCCGGCTCGAACATCAGCACCACCGGCTCCTCGCTTAGCGAGCGCGGCCGGTGCTCGACGGCGCGCGGCACGACAATGAACTCGCCGCTGGAAAGCTCCACCGTGCCGTCGCGGAAATCGATGGCGATGCGCCCGCGCAGCACCAGGAACGCCTCGTCCTCATTGTCATGCGCGTGCCAGTCGAAGACGTCGCCGAACTTGGCGATCTTGACCTGGCTGTCGTTCACGTCGCCGGCGATATGCGGATCGAAGACCTTCTTGATCTTCTGATCCGCCGCCTCGACGAGGTTTATCTTGTGCGGAGGCATCGCCTATCGACCTTGACCCTGAAGTTCTGTTTTCAAGCTGGGCATTTTTGGTTTCCGTGAACGACAGCACCGATCCATCGGCCCCCGGCGCGCCGGATCGTCACGATCTGCACCGATAAATTGCCGCCAGACGTTCTCAATTCACCAAGGGACTTGGGGTCATCATCGGCTTGGAAACTGCTGCCATATTTGGTCAGAAGCCTTTTCAGGATCATGTTGGCGGCCAGCTTCGGATCGTTGGTGCCGAAGGAGACCAGGCAGTCGCAGCGACCACTCGAACTCTTGATTGAGGCAACGATTTCCGTAGCCTTGTAGACTTGCAGCCCGTCGGATCCGGCCTTGAACCCGCTTTGCCGGGCAACCGCGTTGAACCGGCCGAAGCTGGGCGCCGTTGCCGGACATAAGTTCATGAAGAGACTGACCCTCTTGCCGATCCAGGCGGGCGACTTCGAACTATCCGCGGCCGCAGCAGCGCTGGCCCAAAGGGCCATGCCGGTCAGCGCTAGGGCCAGCATCCGCTGCATCAGACGCCCTTCACCGCCGCGACGATCTTCTTGGCTGCATCGTCGAGATCGTCTGCCGACACCACGTTCAGCCCGCTGTCGTTGATGATCTTCTTGCCGAGCTCGGCATTGGTGCCTTCCAGCCGCACCACTAGCGGCACTTGCAGGCCGACCTCCTTGACCGCGGCGATCACGCCCTCGGCGATGATGTCGCATTTCATGATGCCGCCGAAGATGTTGATCAGAATGCCTTTGACCGCCGGATCCTTGGTGATGATCTTGAACGCCGCCGTCACCTTTTCTTTCGACGCGCCGCCGCCGACATCGAGGAAGTTGGCCGGCTCGGCGCCGTAAAGCTTGATGATGTCCATCGTTGCCATGGCAAGGCCGGCGCCGTTGACCATGCAGCCGATATTGCCGTCGAGCGCGACATAGGCGAGGTCGTATTTCGACGCCTCGATCTCCTTCTCGTCCTCTTCGGTGGTGTCGCGCAATTCGAGCACGTCGGGGTGGCGAAACAGCGCATTGTTGTCGAACGACACTTTGGCGTCGAGAACGCGCAGCCGGCCGCTCCTCATGACGATCAGCGGGTTGACCTCGAGCAGGCTCATGTCCTTCTCGACAAAGGCCTTGTAGAGGATGGGGAACAGCGTGGCGCCATCCTTGGCGGCGTCGCCGTCGAGCTTCAGCGCCGCGTTGAGCTTCTTCACGTCGTCGGCCGTCACGCCCTTTTCCGGGTCGATGGCTACGGTGATGATCTTTTCCGGCGTGTCGTGGGCGACCGCCTCGATGTCCATGCCGCCCTCGGTCGAGACGACGAAGGCGACGCGCCCGACCGAGCGGTCGACCAGGATCGACAGATAGAGCTCGCGCTCGATGTCGGCGCCGTCCTCGATATAGAGCCGGTTGACCTGCTTGCCGGCCGGGCCGGTCTGCTTGGTGACCAGCGTGTGGCCGAGCATCTCATTGGCATTGGCGACGACCTCGGCCACCGACTTTGCCAGCCTGACACCGCCCTTGGCATCGGCGCCGAGCTCCCTGAATTTGCCCTTGCCGCGGCCGCCGGCATGGATCTGGCTCTTGACCACATAGAGTGGGCCGGGCAGCGCCTTGGCGGCAGCTTCCGCCTCGCTCGCCTTGAACACCGGCACGCCCTCGGCCACGGGTGCGCCAAAGCCTTTCAGCAGCGCCTTGCCCTGATACTCATGGATGTTCATGCGCTATGTCTCCAGCTTGCTTGGCGGGCTTGGTTACCGGCTTACTTGGCCGCGAGATGCGGAGCGATCTTGACGCAGGCGTCGCACAGGCCCTGCACCGCCGCGACCGAATTGTCGAACATCTTCTGCTCGTTCTTCGCGAGCTCGATCTCGATGATCCGCTCGACGCCGCCGGCGCCGATCACCACGGGAACGCCGACATAGGTGTTCTTGACGCCATATTGGCCGGAGAGATAGGCAGCACAGGGCAGCACCCGCTTCTTGTCCTTGAGATAGGCTTCGGCCATGGCAATGGCCGAAGCTGCCGGCGCATAAAAGGCAGAGCCGGTCTTGAGCAGGCCGACGATCTCGGCGCCGCCGTCGCGGGTGCGCTGCACGATCTGGTCGAGCCGCTCCCTCGAGGTCCAGCCCATCTTGATGAGGTCGGGCAGCGGGATGCCGGCAACCGTCGAATAGCGGATCATCGGGACCATGGAATCGCCGTGGCCGCCGAGCACGAAGGCAGTGACGTCCTCGACCGAGACCTTGAATTCCTCGGCAAGGAAATAACGGAAGCGCGAACTGTCGAGCACGCCGGCCATGCCGACGACATGGCTCTTGGGCAGGCCGGAAAACTTCTGCAGCGCCCAGACCATGGCGTCGAGCGGATTGGTGATGCAGATGACGAAGGCTTTCGGCGCGTATTTCTTGAGGCCGGCGCCGACCTGCTCCATCACCTTCAGATTGATGCCTAGAAGATCGTCGCGGCTCATGCCGGGCTTGCGCGGCACGCCGGCGGTGACGATGCAGACATCGGCGCCCTCGATGCCGGCATAGTCGTTGACGCCGGTCAGCCTCGAGTCGAACCCATCGACCGGCGACGACTGCGCGATGTCCAGTCCCTTGCCTTGCGGGATGCCTTCGGCGATATCGAACAGCACGACGTCGCCGAGATCCTTGAGGCCGACCATGTGGGCGAGGGTGCCGCCGATCATGCCCGAGCCGATGAGCGCTATCTTGTTGCGTGCCATGTCAGGATATTTTCCCTTTGACTATGACGGCGCCCAAATCCTTGACGATTTGATGACGGCGTCGGAGGAAGAGGCCGGAATGCTGCGGAACCGCGAAATTCGCCGCACGCAATAGCCCCGGCCGCACAAAAATTCAAACGATTATTTTGGAGTGAATAATTTCAATCGGTTAGAAACAATGGGAATTACGTAAACGTCAAAATTATGAAGCCGACTAGAGGAATTCTACACAATGGCACTGGAAATCAGAAGGCTGTTTCCTGGCGATGACGCCCTTGTGATGCGGGTTGCCGGCGAAGTCTTCGACGAGCCGGTCAGGCCGGATCGGCTCTCTGCCTATCTCGCGGAGCCCGGTCATTTCATGGTCGTGGCCCTCGCCGACGGCATCGTCGTTGGCCAATGCGCAGCCGTCATCCACTGCCACCCGGACAAGGTGAGCGAACTCTACGTAGACGAGGTCGGCGTGGCGCCGGCCTTTCAACGCCAGGGCATTGCGACGAGGATGCTCGGCGCCATGTTCGCACTCGGTCGCGAGCATGGCTGTGAGGAGGCGTGGGTCGGCACCGAGCCGGACAATGTTGCTGCTCGCGCACTTTACGAGTCGCGAAAAGAGCCGCATGGGCCGGCGGAGGGGTTCGTCATGTATGTTTATCGATTATAGGCGCCGGCGGCAGCGCCCCCTTCGGTACTATCCCTCACGCCTGTGCCTGCCGTGCCTCCGTCGATGATCCCTGCGCCCTCTGCCTCTTCGCCCAGTCCTCCAGCCAGTCGTGGCTCTGCATCTCGATCAGCCGCGATGCGGTGCGCTCGAACTCGAAGACTTCGTTGCCGCGCTTGGCCGTATAGAGCTGCGCCGGCGGTGCCGCGGCGCTCATCACCAGCCGTACATGATGATCGTAGAGCGTATCGACCAGCAGGATGAAGCGCTTGGCTTCGTTGCGCTTGCCTTCGCCGAGCACCGGCACATGGTCGATGAAGATGGTCGAGAAACGGCTGGCAATGCCAAGATAGTCGCGGGCGCCGAGCGGCCTCTCGCAGAGATCGGCGAAGGAAAAACGCGCCGCCTCGCCGGCAGCACGCGGCACTACGACGTGCCGGCCCTTCACCGTCAGCATCGTCTCGGCCGTCGGCCTGCCATGCGTCATCACCGCCCACGCTTCGTCGAGCGCATGGTCGGCGGCGGCATCGGCCGGGGTGACGTAGACCGGCATGCGGCTGAGCTTGTCGAGGCGGTAATCCTTATCGGCATCAAGCGCCAGCACCTGCGCGTGGCGCTCCAGGATAGCGACAAACGGCAAAAACAACTGACGGTTCAGGCCGTCGCGGTAGAGATCCCGCGGCGCGACATTGGAAGTGGCAACCAGCACCACGCCATTGGCAAACAACGCCGAAAACAACCTTGACAGGATCATCGCATCGGCGATGTCGGTGACGGAGAACTCGTCGAAGCATAGCACCCAGGCTTCCTCGGCCAGCGCGCGCGCCACCGGCGGGATCGGGTCGTCCTCCTTGGCCGTGCCGTTCTTGCGAGCCTGCCGGTGCTTCTGGATGCGGTCCTGCACGTCGGCCATGAAGTCGTTGAAATGTACCCGGCGCTTGCGCCGCACCGGCAGCAGCTCGAAGAACATGTCCATCAGCATGGTCTTGCCGCGGCCGACGCCGCCATGGATATAAAGGCCCTTGACCGCCTCGTGCACCTCGCGCTTGCGGGCGAACAACCACCCCAGCGCGCTTGATTTCTGCGCCAGCCGCTTTGCCGATATCTCTTCGATCAGCCGGTCGAGCGCAGCGGCGATCCGCTCCTGCGCCGGATCGCGCCCGATGGCGCCCGTCTCGACCAGATGGTCGTAGCGCTGCTTGACGGTTGCATGGGTCTGGAGGCCGTCACGCAGATGCATTGGTCACGTCGTTCCGGAGCAATTCCAAGAAAAGTGTGTAGCGGTTTTCTGTCCGGAATTGCGTAAAAACAAAAGAGGCAATTCCAGGAAAAGTGTGTAACGGTTTTCCGTCCGGAATTGCGTAACAATGGGGGCCGTTCTCTTACCTTGTAAGCGAGATCGGCAGGCCGTTGGAAGTCTGGCCGTCGAATTTCTCGCCGCCCGAGGAATAGAGCCGTGCCAGCGTGCCGCCATTCTCGTCAAAGAGCGTCAGCTGTTTGCCGGCGACGTTCCAGGATTTGATGCCATCGAGCGGCGCCGGGCAATGCAGCGGTCCGGCGCGGTAGCCCGAACCGAATTTGGTCTGCGGCGTCGCCACCTGACAGCTCTGGCCGGACACGCTTGCCTTCCACACACCGGCGACGCTGGACGCGGTCAGATCGGCCGCACCGGCCGGCGCCGTCCCATCGGGCGGCAGCGAGGCGACCTGCGTGTTCTGCGGCGCGGTCGGAAATTTCGACGGGTCGGCCGGGCCGGGTGTCGCCGGTGGCGGCAGCTGGTTTGCAGTCACCTTGCCGGCGGGCGCAGCTTCCAGCGGCGCCGGCTGCTGCTCGTCCATCGATGAGAACCGTGAGGTTGAACAGCCGCTCGCAACGAGCACGGCCAGCGATACGGCCAGCAGGCCGGTTTTCGAAAATTTCATTCTTCAACCTCCGTCGGATCGGGCTGGGGATGCCGTCCGCGCAATGTCCCCCTCACCAAGATGGAGAAGGTGGCGAAATTTCAACCCGATATGGTTAAAATACGGTTTGCGCCGGTAATGTTGCAAATTTGTCGCAAAATGCACATTGCCTGAACTTGCGTTACGCCTTGGCCGTTTGGCCGACACCTCCGGTTGATTCGATACGGCGCGCTGGCGCCAAATCCTTGGCGTTCACCTCAAATGCTTGTGCGGGCCGGCTCCGGCATTATCTCTTGGGATCAGCAAACTGCAGGGAGCCGATTTCTTGGCCGCGAGAAAGAGAGCCGCCAACCGCTATTACAGCGGGCCGCCCAGCGATCATTTCGACGGCACCTTGTTCTTCAATCCCAACGGACGGCCGCCGGGTCGCTTTGCCGATCTGTTGAAATGGCAATTGAGCCGCGAGCGCTCGAAATGGCCGGCGGCGGATCCGAGCCCGTTTCCACCGGCAAGACCGGTCGAGCGCATCGATGGTTCTGCGCTGCGCCTCACCATGGTCGGTCATTCCTCGCTGCTCGTCCAGACAGCCGGCCTGAACATCCTGACCGACCCGGTCTGGTCGCGGCGTGTCTCGCCGCTCTCCTTCGCCGGTCCGAAACGCGTCAATCCGCCGGGCATCGCCTTTTCGCATTTGCCGCCGATCGACCTCGTGCTGGTCAGCCACAACCATTACGACCATCTCGACCTCGCCACGCTGAAGCGCCTGAAGACAAGACACGACCCGCTGCTGCTGACGCCGCTCGGCAACGACACGATCATCGGCGCTGCCGTGCCCCGTATGCGGCTTTCCGCGCATGACTGGGGCGACCGGGTCGATATCGGCGATCGCGTCGCCGTCTATGTCGAGCCGGTGCACCACTGGTCGGCCCGCGGTACTCGCGACCGGCGCATGGCGCTGTGGGCGGGTTTCGTCGTCGAGACACCCGACGCAAAGATCTATTTCGCCGGCGATACCGGCTTCCACGGTGGCATCAATTACCGGCTGATGGCGCAAAAGCACGGCGGGTTCCGCCTCGCCATCCTGCCGATCGGCGCCTACGAGCCGCGCTGGTTCATGGCGCCACATCACCAGGATCCGGAGGAGGCGGTGCAAGGCATGCTTTTGTGCAACGCCGCCTATGCCGCCGGCTGTCACTGGGGCACGTTCCGGCTCACCAACGAGCCGATCGATGAGCCGCCCAGAAAGCTCGGCGAAGCGCTCGATGCTGCCGGCCTGCCGCGGCAACGTTTTCGCGCCTTGCGGCCGGGCGAAGTCTGGGACGTGCCGGCGGTCTAGCCCGGCGACCGGCCTGACGGCGCAGGCGACCCCAAGGCTTCCATACACCTGGCTATGTGGGCGGCGTCGCGGCCTACATATGAGAGAAGGCCGGAGCCAAAGGTATGCATCCAATGGAGGCCAAGAAAATACAGGCCAGGAAAAGCCGTCACGCCACGCTGTTGAACGGGTGCACCGCGCGAATCGAAAATTGGCAAATCTATCCAGTTGTAGTCGAAGAGGTATCCCGTCCCCCAGATAACCGAGCTGACGTTCTCGCTGCTGATATCCATTGACCGGGCACCGCCGACTTCCGCCAGGATTGGGGTTACTGAATGTTCATTGCCATCGCTGATATGGTCCGAGACTTCACGTTTCTCTGCCAACGCCTCCGCAGCGGAAACAAAATCGTCATAGGATTTGTCGGCTTCAGCTAATATCTGGAAGGCATCAGCGGCCACCAACAGTTTTCCATCGGCGCATCCGAGCACACGTCCCAGCACCGTTCCGCCATCGCGGGCAAAACGGCGGACGTTCATATCGTAACCGCCGTTGACACCGGTTACGACCGTCGAGGGGGGATACCGCTGCTCCGGGAAACTGTCGATGGTGATCTCGAAACGTCCCATTTTGTCGAACCACCACAAAACATCCTTGCCGCGATAGCGCCGAGGCACCCGACGATGGGGGCTGACCGAAAGATAGACATTGCGCCCGGATTGCTGGAGCTCATCGGCTATCTGGCTTCCAGATGCGCCGCTGCCCACCACCAGCACCGCTCCGGGGGGAAGTTCGTCGGGGCTGCGGTAGTTCGAGGCGTGAACCTGGTAAACGGATCGAGGCAAATCCCTTGCGGCCGCCGGTACCATCGAACGCTGGAACGGGCCCGTCGCCACTACGACGTTGCGGGCTCTCATGCTGCCGGTGTTTGTCTCCAATGCATAATCGCCGGTATCCCTGTGCCGGAGCCTCGTGACCTCGACACCCTGGCGAACCGGAGCTGCAATTTTGGCCGCATAGTGCTCGATGAATCGCGTGACAGCGGTGTGATGGGCGAACCCCTCCGGTTCGGGGCCCTGATAAGAAAGCCCAGGAAGCTCTATTGCCTGGTTGATGAATTGAAATCGGAGCGAATCCCAACGCTCCGTCCGCCAGCGTTCGGCAATACGAGCGCGTTCCAACACAACATGCTCACGTTCATGTTGTTGAAGATAGTAGCTCATGGCGAGCCCCGCCTGGCCGCCACCAATAATGATTGTGTCCCAACGCTCGGTCATTGGAAATTTTACCAAGCCGTCGAGACTCAAATATGCAAGTCCCGACTTTCCTATCCGCCGGCCGCAGCTCATGTGCCAGCGAACACGTCGTTTGGATCATTCAATACTATGACACATTGCATCCGTAGCTGCATATCCCAGCCGGGTTCTCCGACCCGCCCCAGCCACCGCCGGCGGAACCCAAGGCCTCGCTGAAGCGTTTGTACGTGTTCAAACCTGTCGGCTGCGAGGTAATCTCATGATCAGGTGGATCATCATTCTTTTGATTATCGCGGCCGCGGCGAGCCTGCTCGGCATGCCGGCACTGGCCGGAGCCGCCGCCACCGGCGCCCGCATCCTCATCGGCATCGTGCTGATCATCTTCCTGCTGATCGTGCTTGGCGTCTTCGCGGTGACCTGAAAATCACGCCGCGCTGGTAATTTCTGCCGCTATCCGCCATATAGGCGCCAAACCGGCAAGAGACCTTTCGATCGATGGCAAGCGCGTCCCCTTTCGCCAAGATGAACGGCATCGGCAACGAAATCATCGTTGCCGATATGCGTGGCCGTGCCGATCGCGTGACGCCTGCGGCAGCCGTCGCGCTTAATGCCGATGCGGCGACCAGGTTCGACCAGATCATGGCAATCCACGACCCCAGGACGCCGGGCACCGCCTTTTTCATCGACATCTTGAATTCCGACGGAACCAGGGCGCAGGCCTGCGGCAACGGCATGCGTTGTGTCGTCCAGGCGCTCGCCGCCGAGACCGGCCAGAAGACATTTGCCTTTGAAACAGTCGCCGGCATCCTCAATGCCGAGGAACATGCCGACGGAATGATCTCGGTCGACATGGGCAGGCCGCGCTTTGGCTGGCAGGACATCCCGCTGGCCGAGGAATTCCGCGACACCCGCATGATCGAGCTGCAGATCGGCCCGATCGATGCCCCGGTGCTGCATTCGCCCTCGGTCGTCTCGATGGGCAATCCGCACGCCATCTTCTGGGTCGACCGCGACGTCTGGTCGTACGAGCTCGAGCGCTTCGGCCCGCTGCTCGAAAACCATCCGATCTTCCCCGAGCGCGCCAACATCACCATCGCGCAGGTGACTTCGCCGGAGACCATGGTCATCCGCACCTGGGAGCGCGGCGCCGGCCTGACCAAGGCCTGCGGCACGGCTGCTTGCGCCGCTGTGGTCGCCGCGTCCCGCACCCGGCGTACCGGCCGCGGCGTCACGCTGATGACGCCCGGCGACGGCTCGCTGCATGTTTTGTGGCGCGACGACGACCACGTCATCCTGACCGGTGCCGCCGAATGGGAATTTTCCGGCAGCTTCGATCCGTCGACCGGGGCGTGGGCGCGCGACACCGAAAGCGCCGCCTGATGGCTCCTCTTGGCAACAAGGGTATCGAGGTCGTCACCTTCGGCTGCCGGCTGAACACCTATGAATCCGAGGTGATGCGGCGTGAAGCCGAAAGTGCGGGCCTCGGCGGGCTCGAAGGCGGTGCCATCATCTTCAACACCTGCGCCGTCACCGGCGAGGCTGTACGCCAGGCCAAGCAGTCGATCAGAAAAGCCCGCCGTGAGAACCCGGCTGCCCGCATCATCGTTACCGGCTGCGCCGCGCAGACCGGCCCGCAGGATTTCGTCGCCATGGACGAGGTCGATCTCGTCCTCGGCAATGAGGAAAAGCTGAAGGCGCATTCCTATCGCGCGCTGCCGGATTTCGGCGTCAACGACACTGAGAAGGCGCGCGTCAACGATATCTTTTCGGTGCGCGAGACGGCCGCCCACATGGTCGACGCCATCGAGGGCCGGGCGCGCGCTTTTGTCCAGGTGCAGAACGGCTGCGACCACCGCTGTACCTTCTGCATCATTCCCTACGGTCGCGGCAATTCGCGCTCGGTGCCTATGGGCGCCGTGGTCGAGCAGATCAAGCGACTCGTCGGCAATGGTTATGCCGAGATCGTGCTGACGGGCGTCGACATGACCAGTTTCGGCGCCGATCTGCCGGGCGCACCGAAGCTCGGCAAATTGGTCAAGACCATCCTGAAGCAGGTGCCAGACGTGAAACGCCTGCGGCTTTCCTCCATCGACTCGATCGAAGCCGACGACGATCTGCTGGACGCCATCGCCACCGAGCCGAGGCTGATGCCGCATCTGCATCTATCGCTGCAATCGGGTGACGACATGATCCTGAAGCGGATGAAGCGCCGGCACAGCCGCGACCAGTCGATCCGCTTTTGCGAGGATGTGCGCAAACTGCGCCCCGGCATTGTTTTCGGCGCCGACATCATCGCCGGCTTCCCGACCGAGACGGACGCCATGTTCGAAAACTCGCTGGAGATCGTCGAGGAATGCGGCCTGACGCATCTCCACGTCTTCCCGTTTTCGCCGCGCCAGGGCACGCCCGCCGCGCGCATGCCGCAGCTCCGCCGCGACGTCGTCAAGCAACGCGCGGCACGCCTGCGCGCCGCCGGCGAGGCCGCCTATCGCCGCCATCTTGCCTCGCTCGCTGGAACGCATCAGTCGATCCTGGTCGAGCGTGACGGCCTTGGCCGCACCGAAGGGTTTACGCTGGCCGCGGTCTCTGCCGGCGCTCCGGGCGACATCGTCGAGGCTGATATCGCCGGCCATGACGGTATCCGACTGATCGCCGCGCCGCTTGCCGCCCGCGCCGCCTGAGAGCGCAAGACATGGCTGGTTTTTTCAAGAAGATATTTTCGTTCGGCAAGAAGGAAGTCGTCGAGGAGCGGCCCGACGAGACCGCACCGCTGCCGCCGATCAAATGGGACGAACTGGAGGCGCTGAAACCGGCCGCCGAGCAGGCCGTCCCGGAGTTTTTGAAACGCGAAGAGTCGCGACCCGAAGTCGAAGCCGTACCTCCACCGCCAGTCGAACCAGAGTTGCCTCCGGCACCCCAACCGGCGCCGGAATCGCAGAAGCCTGAGCCGCCGCCGACCGTTCCACCCGAGCCGGAAACGCCTGCTGAGGAACCGGAGGAGATCCGGGCCGAGCCGCAGCAGCCAGAAATCGTCCCCTCCCAGCCAGAACCTGCACCCGTCGAAGTGCCGGTAGTGCCCACCGAGGCTCCCTCAGCAGCGCCAGCGCGCGAAGTCCCGCCCGCCGAAATACCGCCCCCGATCCGCCAGCCAGCGCCGGCCGAGACGAAACCGATCTTGACCGAGATCGCGCCCGAACCGGAGGTCGTGCCGGCGCCCCACCCTCCCATCGAGGGGGAGGTAACGCCCGAGCCAGAAGCCGTTCCGCAACCATCGCCGGAGCCAAAGCCCGCCCCCGGCAAAGTCACCGTGACCAAGAAGGTCGAGCAGAAAGCCGAGCCGCAGAAGGCGCCCGAACCGGCGCCGAGGCGCTCCTGGTTCCAGCGCATGCGAGACGGGCTTGCCCGCTCTTCCAAGGAGTTGTCGGGCAACATCGCCGGCGTCTTCACCAAGCGGAAACTTGACGAGGACACGCTGCAGGACCTGGAGGATGTGCTGATCCGCGCCGATCTCGGCATGGAGACGGCTTTGCGCGTTACCGACGCGCTCTCCGCCAGCCGCTACGGCAAGGACGTCTCCGACACCGAAGTCCGGACCATCATGGCGGCCGAGGTTGAGAAGGTGCTGACCCACGTCGCCATGCCGTTGGAGCTCGACCTCAGCCACAAGCCGCATGTTATCCTGGTGGTCGGCGTCAACGGCACGGGGAAGACCACGACCATCGGCAAGCTGGCGGCGAAGCTCACCGATGGCGGTCTCTCGGTGATGCTCGCCGCCGGCGACACCTTTCGCGCAGCCGCGATCGAGCAGCTGAAGATCTGGGGCGAGCGTACCAACTCGCCGGTCATTGCCTCGAAGCTCGGCGCCGATGCCGCCGGCCTCGCCTACGATGCATTCGAGCGCGCGAAGGAGGCCGGCTCCGACGTGCTGATCATCGACACCGCCGGGCGGCTGCAGAACAAGACCGAACTAATGGCGGAACTGGAAAAGATCGTCCGGGTGCTGGGCAAGCTCGATCCGGAAGCGCCGCACACCGTGCTGCAGACGGTCGATGCCACCACCGGCCAGAATGCGCTCAACCAGGTCGAGATCTTCCGCAATGTCGCCGGCGTCAACGGCCTGGTGATGACCAAGCTGGACGGCACGGCGCGCGGCGGTATTCTGGTGGCGATCGCGGCAAAGCATAAATTGCCGGTCTATTTCATCGGCGTCGGCGAACAGGTCGACGACCTCGAACCCTTTTCCGCAAGCGAATTCGCCAAGGCGATCGCTGGCGTGGCTTGACGAGCATGATCCCAAAAAGTTGCAGGCTTTTTGGATTGAATCATGCGTAAGAAGGACCCTATGAGCCCACCCATCCTCGAACGCGACCTGTCCGATCCGCGCCGCAAGGCATTGAACCCCGGCCTGAAATTCCTGCTCGAACTCGGGCCTGGCCTGGTGTTCTTTTTCACCACCATCCGCGGTGCGTGGCTTGTCGGGAAGTTTCCGATCCTCGGCCATATCGGCGAGCCTATCCTGATTGCCACAGCGTTCTTTATGGTGGCGACGGCGCTATCGCTCAGCGTTTCGTGGATTTTGACGCGCAGCTGGCCGATCATGCCGTTGGTCTCGGCCATCGTGGTGTTTGTGTTTGGCGCGCTGGCGCTGTGGCTGCAGGACAAGACCTTCGCTTTCATGAAGCCGACAATCATCAACAGCCTGTTCGGCATCACGTTGCTTGGCGGGTTGGCGTTTGGCAGATCGCTGTTGGGCTATGTCTTTGATTCCGCCTTCAATCTCGACGCCGAAGGCTGGCGCAAGCTCACTTTCCGATGGGGGCTCTTCTTCCTTTTTCTGGCTGCGCTGAACGAGGTCGTGTGGCGCAACTTTTCTGAGGAAGCCTGGCTTTATTTCAAGGTCTGGGGCACGATTCCCATTACCCTTGTCTTCACGTTAAGCCAAATGCCGTTGATCCTGCGCCATTCGCTCGAGGACAAGACCGGCAAGGAAGAGAAGGCCGGCAAATAGAGCAATTCCAGGAAAGTGTGTAGCGGTTTTCCCGGGAAAAGCGCGTAGCGCTTTCCCTAGGGAATTGCGTCAGAATAAGAGGAGAGGGGCATGGAATTCATCACCACACGCGACGAGTTGAGGACGATCTACAAGACGCCTCGGCCGACTGACGGCTCGATCCGCAAGGAACTGAAGGCATTGGACGGCCACTGCCGTTCCTTCATCGGCAAGAGCCCTTTCGTGCTGATCGGCTCGTCCGACGGCGCCGGCAATGCCGATGTGACGCCCAAGGGCGACAGGCCGGGCTTCGTAACAGTGCTCGACGAGAAGACCATCGCCATCCCCGACCGTCCCGGCAACAACCGGCTCGACACGCTGGAGAACATCCTTCTCAATCCCTCGATCGGGCTGCTCTTCCTCATTCCCGGCATGAACGAAACGCTGCGTGTCAATGGCGATGCCCGCATCACCGTCGATGCGGCATTGCGTGAGCGGCTGGCGGTCGACGGCAAGGCACCGCAAAGCGTCGTCGTGGTAACGGTCAAGGCCGCCTATATGCATTGCGCCAAGGCCTTCATGCGCTCCGAACTGTGGAAGCCGGAGAGCTGGTACGACCGCGCGACGCTGCCGACGCTCGGCCAGATCCTGCGCGACCAGCTGGCGCTCGCCGATTCGGCCGAGGCGACCGACCGCTGGCTGGACGATGAATACAGGAAGACCATGTGGTAGCGTGATCGGCAACGAATCGCCCAAGCCGGTCTCCATTCCTTTGCTGAACATCCTCGCCATCTCCGGCAGCCTGCGCGCCGCCTCGACCAATTCGGCCCTGGTCGCGGCACTCGCGCAAAACGCGCCGCCGGACTGTCACGTCTCCGTCTATGACGGGCTTGGTCGGCTGCCGATCTTCAACCCCGACGACGAAGGCGAGCGAACGCCGCCGCAAGCAGCGGCGCTGATCGATGCGGTCACCGCCGCCGACGGCGTCATCGTCTCCTGCCCGGAATATGCCCACGGTGTGCCAGGCGGCCTGAAGAACGCGCTTGACTGGCTGGTGTCGCGCGATGCCGCCGTTGGCAAGCCAGCCATGCTGGTGCATGCCTCGCCGCGCTCGCTGTTTGCCCGCGCCGCACTGGTCGAGATCATGCGGACAATGTCTTTTGCGCTCCATGAGGAAGCAGCGCTCGAAATAGCGCTGCTCGGCAAGAAGCTGCTGGAGGTGGAGGATATCTTATCGCAGCCTGAAAACCGGCTGACGATGCGCGATGCCCTATCCGCCTTCGCGGAGTTCATCCGCTCGCGGTGAACGCCGGACCGTGCTTTCGTCATCCCAGGGTCTCCGCGACGGAGCTTCGCTCCTGCTCCGCCCTGGGATGACGACGCTAGGAGCTGCGGCCAATCTGTGCCGGGAACTATCCCTTGCCCCTCCGCGTCTCGACGTCGGTCTCGCCGACGAACCAGTCGCGTGCAGCGACCTCCTCGAAAACCACCCAGACATCATTGTTGGTCAGGCCGGTGACGCTGGTGATGGCCGCTGTCACTTGGGCGGCGATCGCGGCCTTTTTGCCGGCCGGGTCATCGGCAATCACCTCCTTGACCAGGCGGATATTCACGAATGGCATGGTTCCCTCCCTTGCATATGCTTGGCGGCCGCTCAGTAGGTTTTGGCGCCGTTGACCATGAGCCGGACCATGTAGAGGGATGTGGTGCCGGCGATGTAGAGGCAGTTCAGCTTGTTGCCGCCGAACACGCAATTGGCGACGACTTCCGGTACCTTGACCTTGCCGATCAGCGTCCCGTCCGGATCGTAGCAATGGACCCCGTCGGCGGCACTGGTCCAGATGCGGCCGTCCGCATCCAGCCTGAAACCGTCGAACAGGCCGGCGGTGCAGTCGGCAAAGACCTTTTCGCCTGAGACCGTCTTGCCGCCCTGGTCGACATTGAACACCCGGATGTGCGCCGGGTTTTGCGCGCCATGGGTGCGGCCGGTGTCGGCGACATAGAGCTTGCTTTCGTCGAGCGAGAAGGCGAGCCCGTTGGGCCTGACCATGTCGGTGATCACCGCCTCGGTCTCGCTGGTGCCGGGATCGACCCGGTAGACATGGCAGGCGCCGATCTCGCTTTCGGCCTTGTCGCCCTCGTAATCGGTATCGATGCCGTAGCTCGGGTCGGTGAACCAGATCGAGCCGTCGGACTTGACCACCGCGTCATTGGGCGAGTTCAGCCGCTTGCCGCGCCATTTGTCGGCGATGGTGACTACCGACCCGTCATGCTCGGTGCGGCTGACGCGGCGGCCGGAATGCTCGCAAGTAACCAGCCGGCCTTGCCGGTCGACCGTGTTGCCGTTGGAATTGCCGGACGGCTGACGGAACACGCTGACGCTGCCGTCGGTCTCGTCGTAACGCAGCATGCGATTGTTCGGGATGTCGGACCAAACCACATAGCGCCCGGCCGCGAACCAGGCCGGTCCTTCCGCCCATCGGCAGCCGGTAAACAGCCTGTCGACCTGTGCATTGCCGTTGAACAGCCGCGAAAAGCGCGGATCGAGAACTTCGTAGAATTCGCTGGCCATGGTTCCTCCCGGTAGCAGTCGCTTGGCAAGGCGCGATCAAGCCAGCCCACGATCGATATGGCAAGATCGATGATGCGTCAGAGGCATTATGGAAGCGAATGCTGGCCCGGACGGCAGGTCACATCCCGCTAACCGGCTATGCGCCCAGCGCAATGGTGCATTGCAACATCTTATTTTTGCAATGCACCATAACTATGTCATGCTCCGTATCGATCAAGGGAGGAACAACTGGCCGCGAAACGCGGCGCAAAAAGGAAACTCGCTATGATCATCGACAGCCTCATGAGCCGCGCTCGCGCCAGCATCGCCAAGCGCCGGCATTACAACCGCCTCGTCGCCGAAATAGACAGCTTCAGCAGCCGTGACCTCGCCGACATGCGCGCCGACCGCTCAGAAATGCTCTACCAGGTCCACAAGCAGATCTACGGCTGAGTCTTCGGTCGACCTATCACGTTCGTCATCCTTGGGCGTAGCGACGCAAAGCGGAGCAAAGACCCTAGCATGACGAAACGGCGGGCCATCAGCCCGGCATGGCCAGCGCCTTCTCGATTTCGGGCAACAGCAGCGTCCGCGCCGAGTCCGGCGTCAGCGGTCCTACATGCTTATAGGCGATCTTGCCATCCTTGCCGATGACGAAGGTCTCCGGCACGCCGTAGACACCCCAGTCGATCGCCGTGCGTCCGGCCTGGTCGACGCCGATCGCCTGGAATGGGTTGCCGAGATCGCCAAGGAACCGACGGGCGTTTTCCGGCTGGTCCTTGTAGTTCAGCGCGGCCATGACGAAGCGTCTGTCCTGCGACAGCGCCAGCAGCACCGGATGCTCTTCGCGGCACGGCGCGCACCAGGACGCGAAGACGTTGACCAGCGTCACCTTGCCGGCGAACTGTTTTGAATCGAGGCCCGGCAAATTGGTGCCTTCGAGCGCCGGCAGGTTGGTCTGCGGCGCCGGCAGGCCGATCAGCGCTGACGGCACTTCCGACACGTCGCGCCCGGACAAAAGCTGCGCCAGGAACAATCCCGCCAGCCCGAGAAAGACCAGCAGCGGCAGCAGCACGATCAGGCGGCGGCGCGCCGGTGTTTGGGTTTCCGTGCTCATGATTTTACTGCCTTATCGGAGCGCCGGCGCACGCCGGATGCCTCCAGCTCGGCAAGCTCTCGCTTGCGGCCGCGCTGGTCGAGCAGAATCCAGCCGATCAGCCCGCCCAGCACCACGGCCGTGATCGCATAGGCGGCGGTGACATAAAGCGCATGTACGCTCATGCTTTTCGCTCCGCGGCGCTTTCCAACCGGTCCGTCTCACGCCGTTCCAACATGTCTTCTCTTAACGCTGCGCCATCGGCTCCGCAATTGTTCGCCGCGCCGCAGGCATGAGCTGAAGCCAACGCATCAATCCGTTCCGTGCCGTAGCGCCAGCGCCGCCGCCACAGGGCCGAGCACGGCAAGAAACAAGGTCAGCGCGGCAAGAATGAGGAAGGGCTGCAGGAATGGATCGGGGTCCGCCACCGCGCCATAGCTTGCCGATACGCCGAAGATCAGCACGGGAATGGTCAGCGGCAGCACGAGCACCGAGATCAGCAGCCCGCCACGCGGCAACGCCACTGCCACCGCTGCACCGGCAGCACCGATGAAGGTGATCGCCGGCGTGCCTACCAGAAGCGTCAACGCCGTGGCGCCGATGCCGGCCGGCTCCATGTTCATGAACAGGCCGAGCAAGGGAGCGGCGATGACCAGCGGCAGCACGCTTCCCGCCCAATGCGCCAGGCATTTCGTCAGAACGGTCAAGGCCAGCATGTGCCGGTCGTTGCCAAGCACCAGAAGATCGAGCGAGCCGTCCTCGCGGTCGGCCTGGAACAGCCGGTCGAGGCCGAGCAGGCAGGCCAGCAAGGCGGCGATCCACAGGATCGCCGGGCCGATGCGGGCCAGCAGCTTCAGCTCGGGACCGACGCCGAAGGGGATGGTCGCGATAACGGCGAGAAAGAAAATCACGCCGGTAAGCGCCCCGCCGCCGGCGCGGATACTCAGCCGGATGTCGCGCAGGAAGAGGGCTAGCATGATGTGAGATGCTTTCGCCTGTGAAGGAATGCCAACATCAGCCGGTCATCCTCAATTCCTTTCCCTCGATCCCCAGCGGCAAATGCGTCGCCGCAACCACGATTCCCCCACTCTCGAGGTGCTTCCCCATCAATTCGCCGAATCTCGCCTCCGAAGCCTTGTCCAGTCCTGCCGTCGGCTCATCGAGCAGCCACAATGGCCGGTGGCTGACCAGCAGTTTTGCAATCGCCGCGCGGCGGCGTTGCCCGGTCGAGAGGTAGCCGAACGGCAGATGGCCGATGCCGCCCAGCCCGACGGTTTCCAGTGCCTCTTCAACACCCGCGGAACCGGCGCCCGAAAAATCGCGCCAGAAGCACAGGTTTTCCGTAACGCTCAGCGCCCTCTTCATCGCGTTGAGGTGGCCGAGATAGTGACAGGCCGAGGCGGCCGACGGAAAGTCCTCGCCACCACCTTCGAACCGCACACGGCCTGCCGCCACCGGCAACAGTCCGGCGACGATCCTGAGCAGCGTCGATTTGCCGGCGCCGTTCGGCCCGGTGACGACCAGCGCCTGGCCATCCCCCAACGCGAATTCGATGCCGGAAAATACCGTCTCGCCGCCGCGTTCGCCGCCAAGATTTTCCGCGATCAGCCGCATCCGTTCCCCTTCGCCGAACGTTCAGGCGCGGCTTCGGTGCGCCGCAGCAAAAATGGCGATTCCGTGTCTAGAACTATTCCAGAAAATTCTCTATATCCGCATCATCCGTGCCAGCGGTCGGCACGGGAACCGAATTTGCGCCGAACCAGCGCGCGTGCCGCCTTGAACGGCCCGGACGCTTGGGAACGGATAGCGGAAATGGCCGTACCCGCACCTTTGCGCGTGATTTGCATGCCCACTGGCGTCCGTTCCCTTCCGGCAACCGACAGTTAGGGATCGCACGTGTCCAAATCACTCGACAGTTTCAATTGCCGCCGCACGCTGACCGCCAGCGGCACCGAGTACATCTACTATGACCTTGTCGAGGCCGAAAAGAACGGCCTCACCGGTATTGCCCAATTGCCCTATTCGATGAAGGTGCTGCTGGAGAATCTGCTGCGCAACGAGGACGGCCGTTCCGTTACCAAGGAGAGCATCCAGGCGGTCGCCGGCTGGCTGACTGACCGGGGCACCGCCGGCGTCGAGATCGCCTATCGCCCGGCTCGCGTGCTGATGCAGGATTTCACCGGCGTTCCAGCCGTGGTCGACCTTGCCGCCATGCGCGACGCCATGGCCTCGCTCGGCGGCGACCCGCAAAAGATCAATCCGCTGGTGCCGGTCGATCTGGTCATCGACCACTCGGTCATCGTCGACGAATTCGGCACGCCACTGGCTTTCGCCCGCAATGTCGAGCTTGAATATGAGCGCAACGAGGAACGCTACAAATTCCTGAAATGGGGCCAGCAGGCGTTCCGCAATTTCCGCGTCGTGCCGCCCGGCACCGGCATCTGCCATCAGGTCAATCTCGAATATCTCGGTCAGGTCGTGTGGACCAACAGCGAAGACGGCGAGACCACCGCCTATCCCGACACCTGCGTCGGCACCGATTCACATACCACGATGATCAACGGCCTCGGCGTTCTCGGCTGGGGCGTCGGCGGCATCGAGGCCGAGGCCGCGATGCTTGGCCAGCCGGTCTCCATGCTGCTGCCTGAAGTCATCGGCTTCCGGCTCACCGGCAGGCTGAGGGAAGGCGTCACCGCCACCGACCTGGTGCTCACCGTCACCCAGATGCTGCGCAAGAAGGGCGTCGTCGGCAAGTTCGTCGAATTCTTCGGGCCGGGCCTGTCCAACATGACGCTGGCCGACCGCGCCACCATCGGCAACATGGCGCCGGAATATGGCGCCACCTGCGGCTTCTTCCCGGTCGACAGCGAAACCATCCGCTATCTCACCATGTCCGGTCGCGACGAAAGCCGCATCGCCCTGGTCGAGGCTTATTCGAAGGCGCAAGGCTTGTGGCGCGATGCCGGCTCTGCCGATCCGGTCTTCACCGACCTGCTGGAGCTCGATCTCGGCAGTGTCGTCCCGTCGATGGCCGGCCCGAAGCGGCCTGAAGGCCGGGTCGCACTTGAAGACATTCCGGCCGGCTTCGCCAAGGCCATGGAGACCGAATACAGGAAGGCCGCCGAAATCGACAAGCGCTATGCCGTCGAGAGCACGGACTACGATCTTGGCCACGGCGATGTGGTCATCGCCGCCATCACCTCCTGCACCAACACCTCGAACCCGAGCGTGCTGATCGGCGCCGGGCTGTTGGCGCGCAACGCCAACCGGCTCGGCCTCAAGCAGAAGCCGTGGGTCAAGACCTCATTGGCGCCGGGCAGCCAGGTCGTCGCCGAATATCTCGAGAAATCCGGCCTGCAGAAGGAGCTCGACCAGATCGGCTTCAACCTGGTCGGCTTCGGCTGCACCACCTGCATCGGCAATTCCGGCCCGTTGCCGGCGCCGATCTCCAAGACCATCAACGATAAGGGCTTGATTGCTGCGGCAGTCTTGTCCGGCAACCGCAATTTCGAAGGCCGCGTCTCGCCCGACGTGCAGGCGAACTATCTCGCCTCGCCGCCGCTGGTCGTCGCCCACGCGCTGGCCGGGACCGTGACCAAAGATCTGACCACCGAGCCGCTCGGCGACGATCGCAACGGCAGTCCGGTCTATCTCAAAGACATCTGGCCAAGTTCGGTCGAGATCCAGGAATTCATCGAGAAGAACGTCACGCGCGAATTGTTTGCCCGCAAGTATGCCGACGTCTTCAAGGGCGACGAGTACTGGCAGAATGTCAAGGCGCCGGAAGGCCAGACCTATGCCTGGGACGACAATTCGACCTATGTGCAGAACCCACCCTATTTCGCCGGCATGAAGTCAGGCTTCGGCAAGATCGGCGATATCAAGGGCGCGCGTGTGCTCGGCCTGTTCGGCGACAAGATCACCACCGACCACATTTCGCCGGCCGGTTCGATCAAGGCGGCCTCGCCGGCCGGCAAGTATCTTACCGACCACGGCGTCGGCGTCGCCGATTTCAACCAGTACGGCACGCGCCGGGGCAACCACGAGGTGATGATGCGCGGCACCTTCGCCAATATCCGCATCCGCAACCATATGCTGGGCGAGAACGGCCGCGAGGGCGGCTACACCATCCATTACCCCTCGAAAGAAGAGGAATCGATCTACGACGCCGCGATGCGCTACAAGAAGGAAGGCGTGCCGCTGGTCATCTTCGCCGGCGTCGAATATGGCAACGGCTCGTCGCGTGACTGGGCGGCCAAGGGCACCAATTTGCTGGGCGTCCGCGCGGTCATCGCCCAGTCCTTCGAGCGCATCCACCGCTCCAATTTGGTCGGCATGGGCGTGATCCCCTTCGTCTTCGAGGAAGGCACCTCATGGGCCTCGCTCAACCTCAAGGGCGACGAACTGGTCGAGATCGACGGACTGAGCAACATCAAGCCGCGGCAGAAGATGATCGCCAGGATCACCTACGGCGACGGCAGCGTCAAAGAGGTTCCGATCATCTGCCGCATCGATACGCTGGACGAGCTCGACTACTTCAAGAACGGCGGCATCCTGCAATACGTGCTGCGCGATCTGGCCGCTTAAGTGAGTAGGGCAATAAGGGAGTAGGGCAGTAGGGTGAAGCAAGGAGAAGCGACTTATTCCCCTACTGCCCTACTGCCCTACTGCCCTATTCCCCCAATTCCCGGCTTTCCAAACCGCGCTGTCGCCGCCAGCAGCACGCCGAGCATCAGCCCGTTGAATATGTGCCACAGGAAATGCGTGCCGAGCGGAAAGCCGCCGCAGACCAGCGGATCGATCATCCTGCAGATGACCGACACGACGAAGATCGCCGAACCCGCCAGATTGTACCAGCCGGCGCGATTGCCGCTGGCCGCCACCCAGGCGCCGAAGAAGGCGAGCGCCAGAAACGGAGGCAGATAGCCGGTCGTCCCGTTCGACGCCTGGCGCAGCCAGTCGGGCACGGCAAAGGTCACCAGCCCGGCAACGGCGTAAAAGGCGACGAAGATGGCGATCGCCCTGCCCCATTTCATGCCGAGAAAACGTCGCAGGTTGAACAGCGTGTAGGCCAGCGTGAACCCTGCAATGGGCAGCACGTCGGCCAGGATCATTGCCCTTGTGGCAAAGGTGTGGAACAGCGACGAGCCGACGCCGATCGCCACCACCCACCAGGCCAGCACTTCGGCGAAGGTGCCGGTGCCGCGCTTGCGCACCTGCCAGACACCCCATAGCCCGGCGGCAAAAAAAGCCAGATTGCTCAGCGCATTGAGCGGTTCGGCCCAGAATTCCGGCCCCATCCGTTCGCAATAGAGGTCGACCGGCGCCAGGAGAGATTGCCACATGCTGATTGCCGCCCGAATCGCTTCCATCGTGTAGTGCAAGTCCACCTATTGCGCCCTTGCCAGTGGTTGCAACGGCAAAATTTCACCGCAACGTGACTTCCCGTTGACTGCCGCTTCTGCCACATATTTCGACAACCAGAACAAAGCCGGCGTCACCGGCGGGATCGGAACGGCCATGCCATCTCGAAGACCATTGCGGCTTGCGGCCCTTGCGCTGGCCCTCTCGGCATTGGCCGGCAGGGTCCTTGCCGAGCCAACCGACAAGCCATTAGGCGTCGTCGAGCTCTTCACCAGCCAGGGATGCAACTCCTGTCCGCCGGCCGACGAATTCTTCGCCGAGCTTGCCGCCAAGGAGGACATCGTCGCGCTCGCCTATCATGTCGATTATTGGGATTACCTCGGCTGGCAGGACACGCTGAGCCGCAAGGAAAATACCGAGCGGCAATACGAGTATATGCGCGCCTTCGGCAGTCGTTCCGTCTACACCCCGCAAGCCGTCATAAACGGCCGCAGCCATGTCAACGGCGCCAGCCGCAAGGAAGTCGACGGCGCGCTGGCCCGCATGGAGAGGGTCGGCGAAGGCATGCGCGTCGGCATCAAGGTCAGCCGGACCAGCGATCGCGTCATGATCGATGCCGGCGACGCCGTGACCGGCCCCACCGACGCGCATGTCGTCATCGTCTATTTCAACCCGCCACAGACGATAAAGATCGGCAAGGGCGAAAACAGCGGCCGCAGCATGACCTACTGGAACGCCGTCTCCACCATCCAGACCGCCGGCATGTGGCACGGCAAGGCGCAGCGCTACGAACTGCCGATGAGCGAGATCGCCAAGAAGGGTGGCTGCGCCGTGCTGCTGCAATCAGTTGGCAAGGACGGCATGCCCGGTCCGATCCTGGGTGCAGCCTTTATCCGCAAGCCTTGAACCGAAACGTCGCGCTGCCCCTCATCCGCCTGCCGGCACCTTCTACCCGGTATAGTGACGGGGAGAAGGGAAACTGGCCGCGGTATCGGCGTTCTTCGTGCAACGCTGGTGATTGGCAAAACCGCAGCCGTCTGCGTCTTTCTCCCCGTCGCTATACGGGGAGAAATGCCCGGCAGGGCAATGAGGGGCTGCGCAGACCGACGGTCATAACGCAATTAGGGCCCCTGCATGGCCATCTTAACGTGCCCCCCGCTTCGGAGGCGATCCCACCGGCCGGCCAATAAAAAACCGGCGTCAGCTTGCTTCTGACGCCGGTCATTTAGGTTTTGGGATCGTCGCACCCGATCTTTCCAAGGAAAAACCGAGGTTGGTTCGATCCGACGCAGACCCGTGGGCGGGGGGCTTGGGGTTTACGAGCCGGTGCCGGACCGAACCGTCTCAGGCAACACCGGTAAATTCGTCGGACATTGGGGCATGAGCACGGATAAAAAAAGGCAGGATTGTGGCGAAGCATCACCAATTCCAACAGGCGTTTCGCAAACGTGACTGGACGCTGGAGAAACCGCGCGGTGCTGGCCTTGCCCGGCCGGGCCTTGCAATTCGGCAACGAAAGCGCCAACTTTGGTCGGCGTACGATTCATTGCGAGGATCCAGGCATGACTGATCGCAGCAGCGGGACGGAGGATGGGGACGCATCCGCAATATTGATCCCGCTGCATGAGGCAAGACGCGAACGCCTCGACCAGCCGGTGCGGTTCGACCGGCGCGAACTGGACCAGATCCTCAGGCTCTACGGCCGTATGGTTGCCGCCAACGAGTGGCGCGACTATGCCATCGACCATCTCGCCGACCGCGCCGTTTTTTCCGTCTTCCGCCGCACCAGCGAAGTGCCGCTTTTCCAGATCGTCAAGGATCCGAAGCTGGCGCGCCGGCAAGGCGCGTTCGCCGTCATCGCCGCCGGCGGGCGCATCCTCAAGCGCGGCCAGGAACTCGGCCGGGTGCTTGGCGTGTTCGACCGAACACTGAAGCTGGTCGAGGCGTAACCCTTTATTTTTACTGTTGGAACTTCCGCTCGGGCAGCGATTGCGGATCAGGCGGGATGGACGCCCCGCCATTGATCGGCAGCTGCATGAACACCGTGTCCAGCCAACGCCCGTGCTTGTAGCCGGAGCCTTCCAGGCGGCCGGAATGACGAAAGCCGAGCTTCTCGTGCAGCCGTACCGAGGCGCTGTCGGGCCGGCCGTCGCCGATCACCGCGATGATCTGGCGAAAACCCGCCACCTTGGCCGCCTCGATCAGCCCTTGCATCAAGAGCAGCCCGACGCCTTGCCCTTTGGCCTCGGGCGCGACATAGACGGAATCCTCAACGACGAAGCGGTAGGCCGGGCGTGGCCGGAACGCCCCGGCATAGGCATAGCCGAGCACGGCGCCGGTCTTTTCCGCAACGAGATAGGGAAAGCCGCCCGCCATCAGGCTGTCGAAGCGCGCGCCCATCTCGGTGCGGCTTGGCGGTTCGAGTTCATAGCTCGCCGTGCCATTCGTTACCGCGTCGGCATAGATTTCCGTGATCCGGTCGAGATCGGCCGACGTCGCGGCCCGCAAGGTGATGCTGCTCATAATTTAGGCACGTCGTTCATCTGCCCTATATCACAGCAAAAGCCGGCACAAAAGAAAAGGGCGGCCATTGGGCCGCCCTTTCCAAACTCGCTGGTCCAGGAAAACCGTATTTAGCGACGGTCGCCCATGAACTGCAACAGGAACATAAACAGGTTGATGAAGTCGAGATAGAGCCTCAATGCGCCCATAATCGCCTTGCGGCCGGCGACATCAGTCTCGTCGCCCTCGAAGTACATCTCCTTGATGTTCTGCGTGTCGTAGGCGGTGAGGCCCGCGAAGATCAGCACGCCGATCGCCGAAACGGCGAAGGAAAGCGCCGACGACTGCAGGAAGATGTTGATCACCATCGCGATGATCAGGCCGACCAGGCCCATGACCAGGAACGACCCGAACGCCGAGAGATCGCGCTTGGTCGTGTAGCCGTAGAGCGACAGCCCGCCAAAGGCGGCGGCGGTGGCGAAGAAGGTCTGCGAGATACTGGCGGTGGTGTAGACCAGGAAGATCGACGACAGCGACAGGCCGACGAGGCCGGCGTAGACCCAGAACGTCGTCTGCGCGGCCGAAACGCTCATCGACTGGACTCGGAACGACAGGAACATCACCGCTGCCAGCGGGGCAAAGATCACCAGCCATTTCAGCGGCGAACCAAAGATCGCGTAGCCGAACGAGGTCAGCATCTCGCCGCTTGGCAACGTCGCGACGGCCGAGGCGGGATCGCTGGTGGTGGCCAGCATGATTGTGCCGACCGCGGCAAGGCCGGTGATGAGGAGGCCAAGCCCCATCAGATTGTAGACCTTGATCATGTAGGCCCGCAGGCCCTGGTCGATGGCAGCATCGACGCCGGCGCCGGGCACGGCGCGCGTCTGATAATTGCGAACGGGATCAGCCATGGAAATCCTCATATTGCTTCTGCCCCGTCCGGTGTCAGGTCCTTTGAACCCAGGCGCCGCTGGCGGGGCTCCAGCATGCCTGCGCCGAAATATGATGGTTCTTGGCGTAAAGGACAAGACCGTAACCAAGCGTAATGCTCCGTGAAGTGCCAGAGATACGGTTTTATTGGCCTTCCCGCCCGGAACATTACCGAGATTTAATCAAAAACGGCTCTGGCTCAAAGATTCCGCAGCACCGGCGCCGCCTTGTGGCCCAACACCCGCCACGTGCCGGCAAGGCCGATGCCGACCGTGACCACCAGCGAAAAGCCGATGGTCGCCACCGCCACTTCGGGCATGAAGTGCGATGGCAGCGTCATGATGCGCGCGACGACGAACCACGCCGCCACACCGCCCGCCGCCAGCGCGAAGATCGCAGTGGCAAGGCCGATCAGCATGTATTCCAGCGAAAACGCGGCGATCAGCGTTTTCCTGGTCGCACCCAGGGTCTTCAGCACCACCGCGTCGTGAATGCGAGCCCGGTTGCCGGCGGCGAGCGCCCCGGCCAGCACCAGCACCGAGGCGATCAACGCCACGCCCGCTGCTGCCCTGATTGCTGTGCCGAGCTGCGCCACCAGCCGGTTGACGATTTCGAGCGCGTCCTTGACCCTGACCGTCGTCACCGCGGGAAAGGCACGCGTGACGGCGTTGAGAAGATGCGCATCGTCGGCTGCCGACGCATTCGTCTCGGTCAGCGTCGCCAACCAGCCATGCGGCGCACCAGCGAATGTGTTGGGCGAGAACACCATGACGAAATTGATGCCCATGGTTTCCCATTCGACCTGGCGGAAATTGGCGATCTTGGCCGTGATGTTGCGGCCGAGCACGTTGACGGTGATGGTGTCGCCGAGCTTCAGCCCGATCTCTTTGCCTTCCTCGGCGGAAAACGAGACCAGCGGCTCGCCGGCATAGTTCTCCGGCCACCAGCTGCCCTCGGTCAGCGTCGCATTCTCCGGCAGCTTTGCGTCATAGGTCAGGCCGCGATCGCCGCGCAGTACCCAGGCGCCTTCGGCCGGAACCTTGACCTTGTCGACATCGACGCCGTTGAGCGCCATCACCCGGCCGCGCAGCATCGGCACCTTGATCAGCTTGCCTTGCGGTGCCTCTTTGCCGACCAGCGCGGAGAAGGCATCGACGTCACCGCTCTGGATATCGACGTAGAAGAAGTTCGGTGCCCTTTCCGGCAGGCTGCCCGAGATCTGCCGCCTCAGATTGCCGTCGATCAGCGCCAGCGTAACCAGCAGCGTCAGCCCGAGTCCCAACGACAGCACCACGGACGGCGTCAAGGCGCCAGGCCGATGGATGTTGCCGATGGCGAGCCTGAGCGCGGTCGAGCGCACGCGCGGGCCTTTCTTCGCCGCCCACTGCACCAGCGAGCCGACCACACGCAGCACCAGGAACGAAAAGATCGTGGCGCCAACGAAGATCGAGGCAATACGGCGGTCGCCGGAAAACAGGATCGCCAGTACCGCGAGCAGCAGCGCGATGCCCAATGCCGCGGCGATATAGAGCGGGCGGGGAAAACCGCGGCCCTCGAAACCCATTTCGCGAAACAGCGCCGTTGCCGGCACGTCGCGGGCGCGGCCGAGCGGCAGCAAGGCGAAAGCCAGCGTCACCAGCAGCCCGAACAGCGCTGCCATGCCGAGGGCGCCGGGATAGAACCCACCTTCCGCCGGCACTGGAATGACCGATTGGAGTGCCGCGCTGGCCGCGAACGGCATCAGCGCGCCAAGTACAAGGCCTAGCGTGATGCCGAGGGCGGCGATCATCAGGATCTGCACCAGATAGACGGCAAAGACGAACCCGCCCGAAGCCCCCAGGCTCTTGAAGGTGGCGATGACGCCGCGCTTGCCGTCGAGATAGGCACGCACGGCATTGGCCACGCCGACGCCGCCGACCACCAGCGCCGTCAACCCAACCAGCGTCAGGAATTGCGAAAACCGCTCGATATTCGAGGACAGCGCCGGCGCTGCGTTGCTGCGGGTGCGGATCGACCAGCCGGCCTGCGGGAACTGGTTTGCCGCCTGCTCCTGGATCGCCTTGATCTGTGCCTCAGTGGTGCCGCCGGGCAGGCGGACCTTATAGGCGTTCTCGACCAGGCTGCCCGGCTGGATCAGGCCGGAAGCGGCAAGCCCGTCGGTCGACACCATCAGCCGCGGCGCAAAACCGAAGCCATCCGACACTGCATCCGGCTCGTTGACCAGCCTGGCGCGCAGCTCGAACGTCGCGCTGCCGAGCTTTAGCCGGTCACCGATGCCAAGGTTCAGCCGCTCGAACAAGAGGTCCGGGGCGGCGGCGCCGAAGACGCCGGATTTTTCGCCGAACAGATCCTCTCGCGACAGCACCGGCTCGGTCTCCAGCGCACCATAGAGCGGATAGGCGCCGTCGACCGCCTTGGCCTCGACCAGCGCCTGGTCGGAGCCGTCCTCGAGCCTCGCCATCGAGCGCATATTGGCGCTGTGCGAAACCGTGCCAAGCCGGTCGAGGAAGCTGCGTTCGGCTCTGGTCGGATCGCGTTGGTTGAGCTGGAAGCGGAGATCACCGCCGAGCAGCGTCTGGCCCTGGTCGGCAACACCGGCGGAAATAGCCTGCGCCACCGAATTGACGCCGCCGATCGCAGCGACGCCGAGCGCGATGCAGGCAAGGAAGATCAGGAAGCCGGACAGCCCGCCACGCATTTCTCGCAGCGAAAACCGAAAGGCGAGCCTCAGCGTTTGCGCCAGCGGCATCAGGCGGTCACCTTGCCAGCCCTGGTGGCCGGCTTAGGCGCGTCTTCGATCAGCCCCGACCGCATCGACACCTGGCGCGAGCAGCGCGCCGCGAGTAGCGGGTCATGCGTGACCAGCACCAGCGTCATGCCGCGTTCGGCCGCCTTGGCAAACAGCAGGTCGGCGACGTGCCGCCCCGTTGCCTGGTCGAGATTGCCGGTCGGCTCGTCGGCGATCAGGATGCGCGGCGACGGCGCCAGTGCCCGGGCGATCGCCACGCGCTGTTGCTCGCCGCCAGACAATTCGCCGGGGTAATGGGTGACGCGATCGCTGAGACCGACCGCCGCCAGCTCGCGTGCCGCTACGCCGAACGGATCGACATGGCCGGCAAGCTCCAGCGGGACGGCAACGTTTTCCAGCGCCGTCATATTGGGGATGAGATGGAAAGACTGGAACACGATGCCGATGTTTCGTCCCCGAAACGATGCGATCTGATCTTCGCTTTTGCCGTTGAGCAGCTCGCCGGCAATTCGGACCGTGCCCGAATCGACCCTTTCAAGCCCGGCCAAAACCATCAGCAATGTCGACTTTCCCGAACCTGAAGGTCCAACGATGCCGGTCGCTTCGCCGCCCGCCACATCGAGGCTGACGCCCTTCAGCACATGGACCGAGGATGCACCTTCGCCGAGCGTCAGCGATACGTCTTTCAGCGAAATGACGGCTTCTTCCAAAATCAAGGCTTCTTCCAAAATCAAATCGTCCTATATGGGGGATGAAGGCTAGTGCATCCGATGCTCGACAAAGACGAAAACCTGCCTTCGCCAACAGATGTTCCTGGTCATATGGGGCCTGCCGCATGGCTTTCAAACACACCTTTGCCGCAGCCTTCGCCCTTTTCCTCGCCATTTGCGGCGCCATTTCGTCGGCGCGCGCCGAACCGTTCACCATTGTCGGTTTCGGCGACAGCTTGATGGCGGGTTATGGCCTCGGGCCAGGTCAGGGCTTCACCGAGAAGCTGCAGGCGGCGCTGCGCGCCAAGGGCTACGATGTCACGGTCGCCAACGCCGGCGTCTCCGGCGATACGACGAGCGGCGGCCTGTCGCGGCTCGACTGGTCGGTGCCGGACGGCACGCAGCTGGTCATCCTGGAGCTCGGCGCCAATGACATGCTGCGCGGCGTTTCGCCCGCCATAGCGGAAAGGAACCTGGACGCCATGCTGGCAAAACTGAAGCAGCGCAAGATCGCCGTTTTGCTTGCCGGAATGCGCGCGGCGCCCAATCTCGGCGCCGACTACCAGAACGCCTTCGACGCGACCTTTCCGAGACTGGCTGAAAAATATGGCGTGCCGCTCTATCCTTTCTTTCTCGAGGGCATCGCCGGTCAATCCGTCCTGCAACTCGAGGACGGCCTTCATCCAAACGCCCGAGGCGTCGACCGCATCGTCGAGGGTATCCTGCCCAGTGTGGAGAAGACCATTGAAGCGGTCCGGGGCAATTCCTGAAGGCGAGGGTTCGCCGTCGCAACACCTTCCGCAGGGGAAGCTTTTAGGCAGGCCTGCGACCAACAAACCCCTTGCCCCGTTTGAATATCGATGATTCGCTAGGGGCAAGAGTTCGATTCGAGGACAGGAGGCTTGCCATGCCGCGTCTTTTTACCGCCCTCGAGATACCGCGTGATGCCGCTCTTTCGCTGTCCCTGCTCAGGGGCGGCCTGCCCGGAGCCCGCTGGATCGACGTCGAAAACTATCATCTGACGCTGCGCTTCATCGGCGATGTCGAGGGCCATGTCGCCGACGACATCGCCAATGCGCTCGACCGTGTTCACCGCCCGTCCTTCCCGCTGACGCTGTCCGGCGTCGGCGCCTTCGGCCAGAAGAAGCCGCATGCGGTGTGGGCCGGGGTCGCCGCTTCGCCCGATCTTTCCGCATTGCAGGCCGAGATCGATCGCATCTGCCAGCGGCTCGGCATCCCGGCCGACCCGCGCAAGTTCACGCCGCATGTGACGCTGGCCCGCCTGCGCAATTCGAGCCCGCTCGACGTCGCCCAGTATCTGTCGGCGCGCGGCAATTTTTCGACGCTGCCGTTCCGGATCGGCCGCTTCGTGCTGATGTCGTCACGCGATTCGGTCGGCGGCGGGCCTTATGTCGTCGAGGAAGCCTGGCCGCTTTCAGGTGCTGACAACCGCGTCGCCAGCCGTTTGGTCGGCGCCGCCGACGCTTCGCGGATCATGCGGTAGACGGACATGGCCAGGGAGAAACTAGCAAAAGAGGCGATCCGCGCCGAACTTGCCGGCCTCGACGGCTGGTCGCTGGCCAAGGATGGTGGCTCGATCACCCGCAGCTTCACCTTCAAGAATTTCTCCGAAGCCTTTGCCTTCATGACCCGCGTTGCCCTGGCCGCGGAGAAGATGGACCACCATCCCGACTGGTCGAACGTCTATAAGACGGTAAACGTGACCCTCAACACGCACGACGCCGGCGGCCTGACCGCGCTGGATTTCGATCTGGCCAGGAAAATGAACCGCTATTTCGGCGGCTGAGCCTATCTGCACCTTGCAGCGAGGTTCGGCTTTCACCACATTTTGCCTCGCGGTCACGCGTGAAGTCACGCGACGGCCGCAAGGAGAGGTTGATGGCGCAAAAATCCGGTTTTGATTTCTTTGGCCTCGGCAGCAAGCCGGGCAACGAGAGCGAAGTGCGCGAAAAGTTCTGGCGTACGGCGAAGAAGGCCGCCCGGCAGATCCCGTTCATGGAAGAGGTGGTCGCCGCCTATTACTGTGCCATGGACAAGAAGACGCCGCTGCGCGCCAAGGGCACCTTGCTGGCTGCGCTCGGCTATTTCGTGCTGCCGACAGACGTCATCCCCGATTTCATCCTTGGGCTAGGCTTCACCGACGACATCGCCGTGCTGACCGCCGCGATTACCGCCGTCAGCGCCCACATCACGCCGGCGCACCGGCTCGCCGCCAGGCAGGCCATCGCCGACAAGAGCTGAGCCGGTACGGCGCAAAAAATCGCGTGAGAACCGACTTTCCGGCCGTCAAACCCACCGCCGCACCCGCGCCTTGTAGGCGCGATAGGCATCTCCGAACTTCCGCTCGAGATAGCGCTCTTCCGGCGCGATTACGCCGGTATTGATCACCCACAGCAGCGGGACGACGAGCGCAATAGCCCAAAGACTTCCGGCCGCGACGCCGAGGCCCAAATAGATGAGGGTCGTTCCCAGATAGAACGGATTCCTGGTGCGCCGATAGATACCGTCGACGACCAGCGCCGTCGTCGGCAAGGTCGGTGGTATGTTGGTTCCAGCGGCCTGAAAGCGGCCCGCTGCCATAAAGATGAACACGAAGCCGCACACCGCGAGCACGGCGCCGGTCAGATAGCGGGCGAGCGCCTGCCCGGCCATGACCGGGAGCGGCACGAGCACCTCGAGCACGGTTGCCGCCACCAGGAAGCCGAGGAAGATCAAAGGTGGCAGCGCAATGACCCCGGCCACGTCGGGCGCGCCCGATCCGCCCGCCGTCTCCCCGGCATCCGACCGGCGCACCGCGCCACCGGCCGCCCGCCGCATGGCGACACGAATGCCGAACACAATCGCCAGGACGGCTGTGCCGCCCGCCAGGATCAGGACTGTCTCGGAAACGGCCATGGCCAAATCTCCCGTAGCCGCCAAGAAGGGCGCCCTGGCCGAACGTCGTGGAGGCGAACGTAGACATGGTACCATCTGGAGGGAAATTCGTCACGTACATCAGAAAAGCCAGGATGGCTGCAAGGACCTAGCTGCTTGAAAAGTCAAACTCTTGCCGTTTTCGTGGCCTCCAAGTCGCGGCAGGGACAGTGCGCCAGCCGCTTTTTCGAGCGGCAGCGCGAAGACGGCGGCGGTTTCCTGGCGTGAACATCCTTTTCTCAGGGAAATTCACCGTTTGGTAACCCAGATTAAATCAAAATGAAGCGACGGGCAGGACGCCGAGCCGGCCTGCCGCCGCACCAGTGGAATACGGGAAAAGCGATGCGCGGATTGATTGCTATAGTTTCCAGCCTGGCCCTGGTGGCCTTGACGGCGCCCGCGCTGGCGCAGTCGGCAACCAAGATCGGCCAGCATAATGCCTGGGGCACCTACAGTTATCAGGCGTCGGGCGGCGGCAAGGTCTGCTATGTCCTGACGGTGCCAACCGACAAGCAGCCGCCGACGCTCGATCACGGCGACATGTTCTTCTTCGTCAGCCAGCGGCCGGGGCAGCAAGTGTCCTACGAGCCGCAATTCATCGCCGGCTATACCTTCCAGGAGGGTTCCAAGGCCACCGTCACCATCGACAAGAAGTCTTTTTCGATGTTCACGCGCGGCAAGTCGGCCTGGGTCGAGAACGCCGCCGAGGAGCCGGTGCTGATCGCCGCGATGAAGACCGGCACCGACATGAAGGTGTCGGCCAAGTCCGGCCGCGGCAACACCACCACCTACGTCTTCTCGCTGAAGGGCATCTCGGCGGCGCTGGCCTCGATCGCCAAGTGCAAGTAGGCGGTTAGGCGCAGTCTTCCCTTCTCCCCTTGTGGGAGAAGGTGGATCGGCGCGCAGCGCCGAGACGGAAGAGGGGTGTTGGACGGAACGCCGTCGGCGCCAAGCTGGAACACCCCTCATCCGACCGAGCTTCGCTCGGCCACCTTCTCCCACAAAGGGAGAAGGAAGAACCCGGCATGACTCCGCCATCAAGCTGTGCTATGCGCCGCGCTTCATTTCGGGCACGATGCTGTATTCGGCCGCAAATCGCTTATATTGGCGCAACAATGACCCTTTCATTCGATCTTACCGCCGAAGGCGCGCGTGACGCGTTGCGCACCCGCACGACGCCTGAAAAACCGTCGCTGATCGGCTTGACGCGCGCCGAACTTGGGGCCGCCCTTGTCGCCGCCGGCATCGTGCCGGAGCGCCAGGCGAAAATGCGCGCCCAACAGCTCTGGCATTGGATCTATGTGCGTGGCGTTTCCGACTTTGCCGGCATGTTCAACATCTCCAAGGATCTGCGCGCGGCGCTCGACAGGCATTTCACCGTCGCCAGGCCCGAAATCGTCGAGGAGCAGATCTCCACCGACGGCACGCGCAAATGGCTGTTTCGCTTTCCGCCGCGCGGCGCCGGCCGGCCGGTCGAGATCGAGACCGTCTACATTCCCGAAGAAGGCCGCGGCACGCTGTGCATCTCTTCGCAGGTCGGCTGCACCCTGACCTGCTCCTTCTGCCACACCGGCACGCAGAAACTGGTGCGCAACCTGACCGCCGAGGAAATCCTCGCCCAACTTTTGACCGCCCGCGACCGGCTCGGCGATTTCCCCGACCGCGATACGCCGGACGGCGCCATCGTGCCGGCCGAAGGCCGCAAAGTATCCAACATCGTCATGATGGGCATGGGCGAGCCGCTCTACAATTTCGAGGCGGTGAAGAAGGCGCTGCTTATCGCATCCGACGGCGACGGGCTTTCCCTGTCGAAGAGGCGCATCACGCTCTCGACCTCCGGCGTCGTGCCCGAAATCTTCCGCACCGGCGAGGAGATCGGCGTGATGCTGGCGATTTCGCTGCACGCCACCAATGACGATTTGCGCGATCTCTTGGTGCCCATCAACAAGAAGTATCCGCTGAAGGATCTGATCGCTGCCTGCCGCGCCTATCCAGGCCTGTCGAACGCCAAGCGGATCACCTTCGAATATGTGATGCTGAAGGACGTCAACGATTCCATCGACGACGCCAAGGCGCTGATCAAGCTGCTCAAGGGCATTCCGGCCAAGATCAATCTGATCCCGTTCAATCCGTGGCCGGGCACCAACTACCAGTGCTCGGACTGGGAAACGATCGAGAAATTCGCCGATTACATCAACAATGCCGGCTATGCCTCGCCGATCCGCACGCCGCGCGGCCGCGATATCCTCGCCGCCTGCGGCCAGCTCAAGTCGGACTCCGAGCGCATGCGCAAGGTCGACCGGCTGGCGCTGGAAGCGATGATGATCGCGGGGCATGGCGAGGCGTGAATCGCGTCGGCGCCTATCTGATCCGCTTCGCCGTCATCCTTGTCGGCTACGGCGTTGCTTCGCTGGCGGCCAGCGCCTTCCTTAACATCATGTTCCTGGCGTCTCTTGGGCTGATAACGGACGAGACGCAACCGGCGGCGCAGGCGTCGCTGTGGTTTTCAATCCCCTTCGTCGCGCTGTTCGTCGCCTATTTCGCCTTCATGCCGGCCGCCATCGCCATCCTCGTCTCCGAGATCCTTGGCCGGCGTGACTGGCTGTTCTATGCGCTGGCGGGTGCTGTGGTCTCGGCGGTCTTCCTTGGCTTCGTCCACCAGACGGCCGATGCCAATTTCGAGGTTACCAATACCAGCGTCATGCTGGCGGTGATCGGCTGCGGCATGGTCGGCGGTATTTTCTACTGGCTGAGCGCCGGGCGCTCGGCCGGAAGCTGGCGTCAGATCGGACGCCCTATTTCGCCTGGGCCGTCAGGATCTTGAGCGCGAAGGCCGAAAAAACTCCGGCAAACAGATAGTCGACGACGCGGGTCACACGCGGGCTGGATTTCATCGCGGCCGAGAATTTTTCCGCCGCCAGCACCATCGGCGCCGTCACCGGGATCGCCAGCACGACGAACATCGCGCCGAGGAAGAACAGCTTTCCCGGCGCGTCGGGATCATGCGCGGAGACGAATTGCGGCAGGAAGGTCATGAAGAACAGGATGATCTTCGGGTTGAGCAGATTGACCCCGAGCCCCGCCGCCCAGCTGCGGAACAGCGAGATCTGCGGCCCGCTCTTCTTCTCCGGTGAAAACGCCGACCCTTTTGTGATCGCCTGCCATGCCAGGAAGACCAGATAGCCGGCGCCAAAAATCTTCAGCACGAAGAACGCCATCGGCGAGGCGACGATCAGCGCCGAGACGCCGACCACCACCAGCGTGGTGTGGATCAGCGTGCCGCACAAGGCGCCGGCCATCGAGGCAAAGCCGGTGGCACGGCCTTGGCTCAGCGTGCGCGACACGAACAGCGTCATGTCAGGCCCGGGCGTGATCGCCAGGATCAAGGTGGCGATGGAGAACTGGATAAGCGTCGTACTGTCGGGGATGAAGGACATGGCTCGTCTCGTGGCGGCAAAAGACGGCGCAGCCATACCGCAAGAGCCGTGTCCTCGCCAGCCTCTTGGAGATGAGGCATTTGGTCCAGGCATCGTTCGTCCCTTGCGCTGGCCTAAAACGCCGTGATACCTCGCCCGCGAAGAACCCCTGTCGCGGAACTGCCCACCATGTCGAAAGCAAAAGCCGCCAAGAAAGTCGTGCTCGCCTATTCCGGCGGCCTTGACACCTCGATCATCCTGAAATGGCTGCAGACCGAGCTCGGCGCCGAGGTCGTGACCTTCACCGCCGATCTAGGCCAGGGTGGCGAACTGGAGCCGGCCAGGCGCAAGGCCGAGATGATGGGCATCAAGGATATCCGCGTCGTCGATGTCCGCGAGGAGTTCGTATCCGATTTCGTCTTCCCGATGTTCCGCGCCAACGCTGTCTATGAAGGCACATATCTGCTCGGCACCTCGATCGCCCGGCCACTGATCTCGAAACATCTTGTCGAGATCGCCAGGGAGACCGGCGCCGATGCGATCGCCCATGGCGCCACCGGCAAAGGCAACGACCAGGTGCGTTTCGAGCTGTCGGCCTATGCGCTCAACCCCGACATCAAGGTCATCGCGCCGTGGCGCGATTGGTCGTTCAAGTCGCGGACCGATCTCATCAACTTCGCCGAGCAGCACCAGATCCCAGTGCCGAAGGACAAGAAGGGCGATGCGCCTTTCTCGGTCGACGCTAACCTGCTGCATTCGTCGTCCGAGGGCAAGGTGCTGGAAGACCCGTGGAGCGAGCCGCCGGAATTCGTCCACCAGCGCACCATCTCGCCGATGGATGCGCCGGATGAGGTCACCGAGATCGAGATCGAATTCCTCAAGGGCGACCCGGTTGCGCTCAATGGCAAGAAGCTGTCGCCGGCAACGATGCTGGCGGCGCTGAACGATCTCGGCCGCGACAACGGCATCGGCAGGCTCGACCTGGTCGAGAACCGTTTCGTCGGCATGAAATCGCGCGGCGTCTACGAGACCCCCGGCGGCACCATCCTGATCGCCGCCCATCGGGCGATCGAATCGATCACGCTCGACCGCGGTGCGGCCCACCTCAAGGACGAGTTCATGCCGCGCTATGCCGAGCTGATCTACAACGGCTTCTGGTTCGCGCCCGAGCGCCTGATGCTGCAGGCAATGATCGACAAGAGCCAGGAAGACGTCGAAGGCACCGTGCGGCTGAAGCTCTACAAGGGCAACGTCATGGTCACCGGCCGCAAGTCGAGGAAGACGCTCTATTCCGACGCGCTGGTCACCTTCGAGGACGACCGCGGCGCCTACGACCAGAAGGATGCCGAAGGCTTCATCCGCCTCAACGCGCTCAGGCTGAGGACACTGGCGGCGCGTAACCGCCAGCGCTGACATCCGAACAGCGGGCTGGGCGCTCTACCGATCTCGTGAAAGCTGAAAACGATCCGAGAAAACTAGGACGTAGACACATTACTTGCACCGTGCCGTCATGGGCCTCGGTAATGACGTCCATCAGCCGATCCCAGACACCTGCTTTCCGCCATCGAACGAAGCGGTTGTAGCAAGTGGTGCGAGGGCCGTAGCGCTCGGGCAGATCGCGCCATGGCGCACTCGATCGCAGCACCCAGAAGATGCCGTTCAGCACGCGACGGTCATCGACACGCGGCACGCCTCGCGGCTTGTTGGGCAAAAGCGGCTCGATGACGCGCCATTCGAAGTCGGTCAGATCGTATCGGCTCATGCCCCTATGAATCAGACTCCGCTCAAATTTGGAACCAGCCAGTCGGCAAACGACCCAATGCGGGACAGGACGCCTGCTCACACCTCACTTCCATGTTGGTGAGCTTCGTCCTCAACAAAAAGGTCGAGGCTCCAGCCAACACCGCAATCCGCGAGCACCCTCATCGCAGACGGCTCAAGCCAAATGCCGCACTGTACGTCGTAGGGCTGATAGAACCCGCCGTAGATAGTTATCTGCTTTGGCCGCACTTCCTGCCGCAGCCGTGCGAAGGCCTCCTCCCGACCTCGCATCTGCTCGATCAGGTAGTTGACCGCATTCTCGTGCTCGGCCCCACTCCGGAGCCTTTGCCGCGGACCATCGAGGCTCCATCCATTCTTCTTGCGCGGGGACCCGTTACGCATCGGGTCGCCCTTGCGGACTATGCGTGTCGGTTCGAGGCTTAGGATCGCAGTCACCCCCTCGGGGTCCGCATCGAAATCAACGATCGAGAGCGAGATCATCGCCTGTCCTAGCTAGGTTCCAAAGGGCAAGGCAAGCCCTGCGCTGTTGCGAGACTCTTCATGCTCGCCTCGCGCTTCCAACCGAGCCCAGTCATTTTTGCGTTTATATCCTGTCAGTCGGCATCGATCGCCGTGGCCATGCGGGCGATGGCCTGTTGATAGACGCTCGCCGAATTCCAGCCAGCAATTGCGCCGATATTCGCCTGCGCGCTGGCGCCCGGTCGCCAACCATGACCCTTGAGGAAGTTGGCGGTAGAAGCCAACGCAGTGGCCTTGTCGCGCAGGTTTTTGTTGCCTACGCCATATGCCAAAACATTTCCGGGCAGGAACTGCGTGTGGCCAATCTCGCCATGCGCGGCACCGACCGACGCGGCGCTCAACGCTCCGCGATCAACCAGCTTCAGGGCCGCAATGGCATGCGGGTAGAAGAACTCCGGACGGCGACAGTCATAGGCCAGCGTTAAAATGGCGGAGACCGTATTCTGGTTGCCCATGGCGGAACCGAAGCCGGTCTCCATACCCCAGATGGCGAGCAACACGCCCGGCGACACGCCGTAATTCCGTTCGATCTTGTCGAACAGCGCAGCATTGGCCTTCTTCAGCGCACGGCCCCTGGCAATGATCGCGGACGCGCCACGGCGCTTCATGAAAGCTTCCACCGAGCCGCTGAAAGCCTTATGGATGGCGCGGTCGACGGAGATCGTCTTTGTCGCGTAGGTTGCGCGAGACAGAGCGGCCAGACCCTTCGAGCCGACACCGTCGGCCTTTGCCTCCGCGGCGAACTCCGGTTTCCATGCCTCGAAGCCGGCGCCGCTCTTGCCACAGCTGGCCGCCGCCTGCGCGCCCGTCGCCAGCGCAAGCACCGCCACCACCGTGGCCACTACAAACATCTTCCCCTTGGCAAGAAATGCCATGCTGCTCTCCTGGTTGCCTGAATCACGTTCCCAATTGCGAACTTGCCTGCGAAACACCTGCTTGTCACTGTCCCGGCGCTGCGCCGATGCACTCAATACAGCAGGAACTTCAAATCCACCACACTGGCGGATGCCCGGGAATTTGCCTACGATCAAGTAATTATTGTGGCGGGGACAGAATAAGCATGGAAGACGTTGATGTCGTGATCATCGGCGCCGGTTCAGCCGGGCTTTCGGCTTCCAAGACCCTGCGCGCTGCCGGTTTTTCCTTCAAATTGTTGGAAGCGATGAACCGCATTGGCGGCCGCGCCTGGACCAGCGACCAGCATTTCGGCGTGCCGTTCGACATCGGCTGCGCCTGGCTGCATGCCGCGGACCGCAATCCCTACTTTCCCGAGGCGAAGGCCGCTGCCTGGACGCTTCATCACCACGACATGAATGTCGATCATCTCTATTACCGTGAGCGAAAGGCAAGCGAAGCCGAGGAGGCGGCGATGAAGGTGGCCGACGCAAGGCTGTTCGAACTGGTGGCGGCACATCAGGTGAGGGAAGGCGACGATGACCGCCTTTCGGCATTGCTCGCCAAGGGACACGCGCCGCGCGCCGCCGCAACCTTCGCGGGGCCGATGGATTTCGGCGCCGACGAGGACGAGATATCGATCCGCGACTTTCAGGCCGCCGCCGATCTCGATCCGAATTATTTCACCGGGGAAGGCTTCGGTACGCTGGTTGCCCGCTTCGGCGCCGACGTGCCGGTGGAGCTGTCGACGCCGGTGCGCAAGATCCTCTGGGATGGGCCGGGCGTAGCCTGCGTCACCGATCGCGGTACCATCTGCGCCAAGGCGGTCATCGTCACCGCCTCGCCGGCAGTGCTCGCCTTCGAGGAGATTGCGTTCTCGCCTGCACTCCCCGATGCGCATTTCGCCGCCCTCTTCGACCTGCCGATGGGCATGCTGACCAAGCTGCCGGTCGAAATATCCGGTACAAGGCTCGGTCTGGAGCCGTTCGACGATTTGCTGATCGAGCGGTTGGCACGGCACGACATCTACTTCCTCTGCTTTCCCTTCAACCTTGATTTGATGGTCGGTTTCGTCGGCGGCGATTTCGCTTGGGAGATGTCGGCGGCGGGCGAGGCGGCTGGCATCGACTTCGTCGTCGACCGGCTCTGCGGCATTTTTGGCGGCGACATACGAAAGCATGTCGGACGCGCAATGATGACCAATTGGGGCGCTGAGCGGTTCGTGCGCGGCGCCTATGCGGCGGCGCGGCCCGGCCGCTCGCAAGCGCGCGCCACGCTGATGCAGCCCGTGGCGGAAAAGATCTTCTTCGCCGGCGAGCATTTGGCCGGTCCGCTGATGCAGACCTGCGGCGGCGCCAGATTGTCGGGCGAGGCAGTGGCCAAGGAGGTCGTCGCCCAGCTTGCGGCAAAATAGCATCGGCCGGCAGGAACGTGGGCAGCTGACAGGCGTTTGGCGTTCTCCTGCTCGTATCGTCCTCCGCATTTCGAATGATTTGAGACGCCAATGAAGCTTTTCGACTGCCCGCATTGCGGCCACCGTCTCTATTTCGAGAACGCGCAATGCCTGAACTGCGCCAGCCTCGTGCTTTACGATCCCGAGCATGCGCGCTTCGCGCTGTCCGGCGCCGACGTCTTCCATTGCACCAATGCCGACGAATGCGCCTGCAACTGGATGGCGGAGCCCGGCCACGCCTTCTGCCGCGCCTGTGCGCTGAACCAGCTGATCCCGGATCTGTCGGTCGACGGCAACCGCCGCCGCTGGATCCGTGTCGAGGCGGCAAAGAAGCGTGCCGTCTATTCGCTGCTCGCCTTCGGCCTGCCGGTCGCACCCAAGCAGGACGTTGGCGACGAGATCGGTCTCGCTTTCGATTTTCTTGCCGATCCGATCGGCGGCGGTCCGGGCGGCGAACGTATCCTGACCGGTCATGACAACGGCCGGATCACGCTCAACGTCGCCGAGGCGGATTCGGCAGAGCGCGAACGGCGGCGCGTCGAGATGGGCGAGAACTACCGCACGCTGCTCGGCCATTTCCGCCATGAGCTCGGCCATTATTACTGGGACCGCCTGATCCGCGACAATTCGCAAAAGCTTGCCGGTTTTCGCGCTTTGTTCGGCGACGAGCGCGCCGGCTACGAACAGGCGCTGAAGACCTATTATGCCGATGGCGCGCCGCCCGACTGGCAGCAGCGCCATATCTCGGCCTATGCGACGTCGCACCCATGGGAGGACTGGGCCGAGACATGGGCGCATCACATGCACATCACCGACACGCTGGAGATGGTGCATGCCCTGAATTTCCCGCTCGGCCGGCTGGAAACCGTTGAAGCCAACGAGCTGCCGCGCGCCGATACCGGCGGCAAGCTGCAGCCGGCACCATCGGAACCCGCCTCCAGGCCAGAGCCTTTCGAAAGGATTCTCGACCGCTGGCTGGTGCTGTCGGAGGCGTCCAACTCGATCAACCGCTGCATGGGCCTGCCCGATCTCTATCCCTTCGTCATCTCGGACGTGGCGGCGCAAAAACTTGCTTTTGTTCACGAGCTTTTGACCGACCTGCCGAAAACGACTGGAACAAATCGTGAGCCGGCCGAAGCCTTTTAGCCGGAACGCATGCGGCTTTGCTTCGTTTTCCGTGCCAAGGGACTGTGAAACGGAGAGAAGACCATGAAACGCATATTGTTTCCGGCGGTGGCCGGAGCGCTCATAGCGATGTCGGGCTCTGCATTGGCCGACACCGCCGTCTCGGCCATCACTGATCTCAATGTACGCGCCGGCCCCGGCCCGCAATATCCGGTGATCGGCGTGCTCGCGGCCGGCCAGTCGGCGACGCTCGACGGCTGCATCGCCAACAGCAAATGGTGCACTATCGCAGAGGCTAACGGCCAGGGCTGGGTCTATTCCGACTATGTGACGGCCGATTTCGGCGGCAGCCGTGTGGTCCTGACACAGCGTCCGGCCGGCGCCGACATTGCCATCGTGACGCCGCCCGCCGATAGCGTCGAGTATTCCGACAGCTATACCGGAGCAATCGTCGCCGGCGAGGCGATCGAACCTATCCGGAGACCGCCGGCCGAAATCCGTACCTATGTCCGTACGCATCGGCTCGATCCGGTCTATCTCGAGGGCGAGGTGGTCACGGGCGCGACGTTGCCCGACACCGTCGAGCTACGCGAGATTCCGGACTATGACTACCGCTACGTCTACGTGAACGGTCAGCCGGCGCTGATCGATCCGGACACAAGGCGCATCATGTACGTCGTGCGCTGACGTTACCAACAGGGCGGTCGCCCTGCAGTAGCGGCGGCCGCTCACAAACCCCGATATTGCCACAGGCCGGCATTGCCGATGCAATACCGGTTTCCACATTGGGGCCGATGTTCTAGACCTTGCGAGCCGAAGCACCAGCCAGCGAGCCCGCGTGATCATCGACCCGACCGCCTTCCAACAGTACCGGCACGCCGCCAACGACAAGGCCACCTTGCCGCGCCTCCTGCTCGGGACGGTGGTCGTCATCCTGTTCTGGCTCGGAACCACTGCCGCCGTGCTGTTCGGCGGCACCTATGCGTTTGCCGTTTGGCAGGCATCGTCTGGCACCGCCCCGCCAGGTGGAGGAGCGGTGCAGGATTTCATGGCCTCTCCTGCGGGCATCCTCGCGGCGCTGGCTTCATTTGCCGGAATCTGGCTCGGCCTTTGGGCTGCCATGCGCTGGATCCATCGCGAGAAGCTGACCGCCCTGATTGGCGTCAGCCGGCGCATTTCTTGGGCGGGGTTCCTGAAAGGGCTGGCCGCAGTGCTGATCACCTCGCTGCTTTCCGAGATCCTGCTTTATGGTTTGCAGCCCGACATCGCGCGCGGCACGATCGGCCTGTCCGCGTGGCTTTCGTTCCTGATCCCGATCGCCGCCCTGACCTTTCTGCAGACCTCGTCGGAGGAGATGCTGTTTCGCGGTTATCTGCTCTGGGGCCTGGCGAGCCGGTTCCAGAACCCTTTCATCTGGGCGCTGCTGCCGGGATTGCTGTTCACCTCCCTGCACTGGAGCCCAGGTTCGAGCGCTGCCATCAATGCCTGCGTGCTGGCCTCGATCGCCGCCTTTGCGCTGCTGCTGACGCTTCTGGTCTATGCAACCGGCAATCTCGGTGCCGGCTTTGGCGCCCATCTCGGCAACAATCTGACCGGCTTCCTGCTGATTTCGCACCAGCAAAGCTATAATTCCTTCGCCCTGTTCAACGCCAAGCCGCTCGAAGCCGCCGGCTGGACGACTTCAGACGCCGTCCTCATCGCTTCGATCGGCATCGTCAGCAGCCTGTTGACCGTTCTGCTGCTTTTGCATCCGCGCTCACCGCTGAAGGTCGAGCCGGATATGGCGCGCGCCGGCAGCGTGCGCTGATGTGCATTGCCTGGTCGTCCTGAGCTATTTGACGCAAAGCTTGACCAAAGCTTGACTCTGCGGCCGATTTCCTGTCTACACGCCGCGAATTCCGCGACGAGTATTCCTCCGAGCAAACCGACCGGGACGCCGAAACCTCTTTGAGGTGAAGTGCTGTAAATCGATCCCGGAGGCCAACACCCGGCAGCGCTGTGCGCCCCCGGGTGCTTTTTGGCTTTGGGCTTTGCCCGGACCGGCTTTTGCTTGGACAGTTGGCGCGAACGCATTACCTCTCGGGCATCATCCGGGTGCCAGGGAAAAGGAAAAAGAATGTTTGAATCGCTACAGGAACGTCTTGGTTCGATCCTGAACGGCCTCACCGGCCGCGGCGCCTTGTCGGAGGCTGATGTCTCGGCGGCGCTGCGCGAGGTGCGCCGTGCGTTGCTCGAGGCCGACGTGGCGCTGGAAGTGGTGCGTTCCTTCACCGACAAGGTGCGCGAGAAGGCCGTCGGCGCCGCCGTGGTCAAGTCGATCAAGCCCGGCCAGATGGTCGTCAAGATCGTCCATGACGAGCTGGTCGAGATGCTCGGCGCCGAGGGCGTCGCCATCGACCTCAATGCACCGGCTCCGGTCGTCATCATGATGGTCGGCTTGCAGGGTTCCGGCAAGACGACGACCTCGGCCAAGATCGCCAGGCGCCTCGCCGACCGTCAAAACAAGAAAGTCTTGATGGCCTCGCTCGACACGCGGCGTCCCGCCGCGCAAGAGCAGCTCCGCCAGCTCGGCGAGCAGGTCAAGATCGCCACATTGCCGATCGTCGCTGGCCAGACGCCGGTCGATATCGCCCGCCGCGCCGTGCAGGCGGCCAAGCTCGGCGGCCATGACGTCGTCATCCTCGACACCGCCGGCCGCACCCATATCGACGAGCCGTTGATGGTCGAGATGGCCGACATCAAGAAGATGTCGTCGCCGCACGAGATCCTGCTGGTCGCCGATTCGCTGACCGGCCAGGACGCCGTCAATCTGGCAAAAAGCTTCGACGAGCGCGTCGGCATCACCGGCCTCGTGCTGACCCGCATGGACGGCGACGGCCGCGGTGGTGCGGCGCTCTCGATGCGCGCCGTTACCGGTAAGCCGATCAAGCTGATCGGCACCGGCGAAAAAATGGACGCGCTGGAGGAATTCCACCCCAAGCGCATCGCCGACCGCATCCTCGGCATGGGCGACATCGTCAGCCTCGTCGAAAAGGCGGCCGAGAACATCGACGCCGAACAGGCCGCGGCGATGGCCAGGAAGATGCAGTCGGGCAAGTTCGACCTGAACGACCTCGCCGGCCAGCTTCAGCAAATGTCGAAAATGGGTGGCATGGGTGGCATCATGGGCATGATGCCCGGCATGGGCAAGATGAAGGACCAGATGGCCGCCGCCGGGCTCGACGACAAGATGTTCGGTCGCCAGCTCGCCATCATCTCGTCGATGACCAAGGCCGAGCGCGCCAACCCCGATATTCTGAAGCACTCGCGCAAGAAGCGCATCGCCGCCGGCTCGGGTACCGACGCGGCCGAAATCAACAAACTGTTGAAGATGCATCGCGGCATGGCCGACATGATGAAGGCGATGGGCGGCAAGGGCAAAGGCGGCGGCCTGATGCGCGGCATGATGGGCGGCCTCGCTTCCAAGATGGGGCTCGGCGGCATGATGCCTGGCGGCGCAGGCGGCATGATGGGCGGCGGCATGCCGGACCTCTCCAAGGTGGACCCCAAGCAGCTCGAAGCCTTGCAGAAGCAGGCCCAGGCGGCCGGGCTCGGCGGCATGAAGGGCCTGCCCGGTGGTTTTCCCGGTGGCGGTGGCCTGCCTGGGCTGCCCGGTGGCATGAAACTTCCCGGCCTGCCGGGCGGTGGCGGGCTGCCTGGCCTCGGCAAGAAGAAGTGAGGGCGCCATGAACGAAGAGAAGGACATGGCGGACGCGCGTGCGGCGCTGGCCAATTATCGCGCCTCGATCGACAATATCGACGCGGCGCTGATCCACATGCTGGCCGAGCGCTTCCGCTGCACCAAGGCAGTCGGCGTGCTGAAGGCGGAACATGGCCTGCCGCCTGCCGATCCGGCGCGCGAGCAGGAGCAGATCGCCCGTCTTCGCCAACTGGCGAAGGACGCCCATCTCGACCCGGATTTCGCGGAGAAATTCCTGAACTTCGTCGTCCGCGAAGTGATCCGCCATCACGAGCAGATCGCCGCATCCAACGGCGTAGCGAAAACCGGCTGAGGACCAGCCACCAACCGATCAACCGAATCAGAGCTTTTAGGAGAAAAGAAATGCCACTGAAAATCCGATTGGCCCGTGCGGGCTCGAAGAAGCGTCCCTATTACCATGTCGTCGTCGCCGACGCGCGTTCGCCGCGCGACGGCCGTTTCATCGAGTCGCTCGGCTCGTGGAATCCGCTGCTGCCCAAGGACGGCGAACGCGTCAAGGTCGACGCCGAGCGCGTCAAGCATTGGCTGTCGCATGGCGCCCAGCCGACCGACCGCGTGCTGCGCTTCCTCGATGAAGCCGGCATCGCCAAGCGCGAAGCCCGCTTCAACCCGAACAAGGCCGAGCCCGGCAAGAAGGCGCAGGAGCGCGCAGCCTTGCTGAAGAAGGCGCAGGAAGATGCCGCCGCGGCCGTTGCCGCCGCCGCAGCCGCGCCGGCCGAGGCGGAAGCCGCCAGCGCCGAATAAATCATCTCCACAACCACGAAACGGCGGGCCCTGCCCGCCGTTTTGCTATTGCATCCATATGATGCGGCCCGATCAATAGCCTTCCGGGCAACTCGCAACGTAGACACGACCGTTGCGATCGCGATAACGGCATTGGCCGCTTTCGCTGGCACGGCCGATCAGTGCACCGGCCAAAGCGCCGGCCGCACCGCCGATCACCGCGCCCTTGGTCGGGTTGCCGGCCACCGCAGCGCCGACCGCCGCACCGCCCAGGCCACCAACTGCCGCGCCTTGCTCAGTACGGGAGCAGGCACCGAGCGGGACCAGCAAGGCCATCAAGATCATCACCTTTTTCATTGTCGTTCCTCTCCAACAGGGTGCCGTCCTCGCCGCTGCACCCCCTAACTCGCAACCAGGCGATTTGATCCAAAGAAGAAGATCGGCTGCCGCCCGGCGGCGCTCAATTTGATCCAAAGAGTAGAAAGGCGGCGGCAGACCGCGCCCGCTCTGGCGGCGTGGCCACCATCGAACGGCTTTCGAAATCGCCGCTATTGGCTGAACGGGAACAACGCGCGCACCCTTGGATCGCGCAGATACAGGCCACCCCAGAGGACGGCGCCGAGATAGACGCCGAACAGTATGTGCGAGAACAAAGGGCTGCCGATACGCACATGCGTGGCGACTGCGCCGCCGAGATAGGCGGTGAGCAGGATGGCGCCGAGCACCGAGGTGCGTGGCAGCGCGTAAAGCGCTGTCGAGACCAATCCAATGGTACCGAGCATGCGCGAGACATTGGCATCGGCCGGCCAGCCGAGCTGCACCATGGTCTGGGTGACGATTTCGAGCGGCGGTAGCTTGATGACGCCGTCGAAGATCATGAACAGCACGATGACGGCGCTGAGCACGCGGCCGGCCCACAGGGCACGCGGTGAGACGGGTGCTGCCTGAGACATGGTCATTGATGTTCCCTCCGGTCGTTGTGAGCACTGGCTCCTTCGCCAGCTCGAACCAAGGACGCGGCCCATGACGGCGATCCGACACGCCTCCAGCTCTTTTTCAGCTCCGGGGGACGGCGACCTCGGATGTACAAGTTCAGTCGGCAACGAACCTGGCCAAGTCCACCTTGCGGGGTGAGGTGGAGGGCGTTATTGAAAATCCGTAGAGGTGTCTTCCGAGCGCTCGACGGCAACCACCGCCTGATCGCACAACGAAAGCAACCGATGGCCGGAGAGACCGACCTGAAACAGTTGCTGGCGGCAATGACGCCGGAATTGCTTGCCGGCGTTCATGTCTTCACCACGTTGCCACCCGATGCGCCCGTTCCCGACAGGCTCCACCCGGTGATGCTGTTTCGCGAGCGCGAGGGCACGACGCTGATCGTGGTTGAAGACCATGCCAAGGCCGCTGGACTGAAAACCGTGTTCCGCTGCCGGATGCTGACGCTGAACATCCATTCGTCGCTGGAAGCGGTCGGCTTCCTCGCCGCCATCACCGCGCGGCTGGCCACCGCCGGCATCGGCGTCAATCCGGTCTCGGCCTTCTACCACGATCATCTGTTCGTGCCCGCCGACCGGGCGAAGGAGGCGCTGGAGTTGCTGTTGGACCTAGCGGAGGAGAACCGGCTGTGACGCCGTCGCCTTGCTGCCTATTTGAGACGCCTGTGCCCCTCATCCGCCTGCCGGCACCTTCTCCCCGTGAACGGGGAGAAGGGCGCTAACGGCCGAAGGCCGAGCCCGCGACTGCGGGCCGCCGGTCGTCCGGCGCCCCCGCGGAGGGCCAGCCGCGACAGCGGCGATGCGGCCGTGAGCGAAAAAGTTATGCCGCCTTCTTCTTCGGCTGGATCAGCCCGCGCTCGACCAGCAGCTCGGCGATCTGCACCGCATTGAGTGCCGCGCCCTTGCGCAGATTGTCGGAGACGATCCACATCGACAGGCCGTTGTCGATGGTCGAGTCCTCGCGGATGCGCGAGATGAAGGTGGCGTCCTCGCCGGCCGATTCCAGCGGCGTGATGTAGCCGCCGTCCTCGCGCTTGTCGATGACCTGGCAGCCCGGCGCCTCGCGCAGGATCTCGCGCGCCTCGTCCGCCGTGATCGGCTTCTCGAACTCGATGTTGACCGCTTCCGAATGGCCGATGAACACCGGCACGCGCACGCAGGTCGCCGTCAGCTTGATCTTCGGGTCGAGCATCTTCTTGGTCTCGGCCACCATCTTCCACTCTTCCTTGGTGAACCCGTCGTCGAGGAAGACGTCGATATGCGGGATGACGTTGAAGGCGATACGCTTGGTGAACTTCTTGACGTCGACCTGGTCGGCGACAAACACCGCGCGCGTCTGCGTGAACAATTCGTCCATGCCTTCCTTGCCGGCGCCGGAGACCGACTGGTAGGTGGCGACGACGACGCGCTTGATGGTGGCCGCGTCATGCAGCGGCTTCAGCGCCACGACCAGCTGCGCCGTCGAGCAGTTCGGGTTGGCAATGATGTTCTTGCGCGTGAACAGCGAGATCGCATCCGGGTTCACTTCCGGAACGATCAGCGGCACGTCCTGGTCGTAGCGGAAGGCCGACGAATTATCGATGACGACGCAGCCCTGCTTGCCGATCTTCGGCGACCATTCCTTGGAGACGTTGCCGCCGGCCGACATGATGCAGATGTCGGTATCTGAAAAATCATATTGGTCGAGCGCTCTGACCTTCAGCGTGCGGTCGCCGAACGACACTTCCGTGCCCTGGCTGCGCCGCGAGGCCAGCGCCACCACCTCGCTCACCGGAAAGCCGCGCTCTTCGAGTATGTTGAGCATTTCCCGGCCCACATTGCCCGTGGCGCCGACGATCGCAACCTTGAAACTCATCGAAATCTCCTGTCCCTCTCCGCTCGTTTTCTGGAGAAAACCCGCCGGCCGATGCGGGTTTCAACCCCCGGGCCGGACCCGGGAGAGGGTGGTTAGGCCAAGGGAATCAGACCGTTTTGGTGGTCGTTTTGCCGGTTTTTTTGAGCAAGAACGTGATTTTGCTGGAACGAGGAGACGCAGCGACGCGCCCGGCCCAATGGTTCGCATTGGGGCCGGGGATGTCGAAGGCAGAAAGCGCCATCAAAAGGCCGCGCATCGAAAACTATCCCGTTCGGTGCCGGCTTTTACGCGGTTTACGTCTAGAGTCAATCGCAACAAGGCCGACCCGCCCGCCCTGTACAATGACGGCGGCACCAAGTACGAACGAGCATCGTCTGGCTCGTGGCGCCCGTCTGTGGCGCTTGCCGACATTTGACCCGTCGCCGGGTATTCAGAATCCGAATTTCGAAAGAGCAAGATGTCCAATTTCGAAGCTATTGTTCCCGCGCTGGCAAAGGCGCTGGAAAAACGCGGCTATGTCGAGCTGACGCCGGTGCAGAAGGCCGTTCTCGAGCTTGGCCAGGCCGATGCGCTGGTTTCGGCCCAGACCGGCTCCGGCAAGACCGTCGCCTTCGGTCTGGCTTTGGCGCCGACCCTTCTCGATGGCGCGGAGCGCTTTTCCCACGCGGCGGCACCCCTGGCGCTGGCCGTGGCGCCGACGCGGGAGCTGGCCCTGCAGGTAACGCGCGAGCTGGAATGGCTCTACGAACTGACCGGCGCCACGGTGGCGTCCTGCGTCGGCGGCATGGACATGCGCACCGAACGGCGCGCGCTGGAGCGCGGCGCCCATATCGTCGTGGGCACGCCCGGCCGCCTGCGCGACCACATCACCCGCAATTCGCTCGACATGTCGGCGCTCAAGGCAGTGGTGCTCGACGAGGCCGACGAGATGCTCGATCTCGGCTTTCGCGAGGATCTGGAATTCATCCTCGATGCCGCACCCGCCGATCGCCGCACGCTGATGTTTTCCGCGACCGTGCCGCGCTCCATCGCCACGCTGGCCAAGGGCTACCAGCGCGATGCTGTGCGCATCTCGGCCTCCGGCGAGGAAAAGCAGCATCTCGACATCGAATACCGGGCGCTGAGCGTCGCCCAGGCGGACCGCGAAAACGCCATCATCAACGTGCTGCGCTTTTACGAGGCCAAGAACGCGCTGGTGTTCTGCAACACGCGCGCCGCCGTGAACCATTTGACGGCGCGCTTCAACAATCGCAACTTTTCCGTCGTGGCGCTGTCCGGCGAGCTTAGCCAGAACGAGCGCAGCCACGCGCTACAGGCGATGCGCGACGGCCGCGCCAAGGTCTGCATCGCCACCGACGTCGCGGCACGCGGCATCGACCTGCCCAATCTCGAGCTGGTGATCCATGCCGACCTGCCGACCAACCCGGAAACGCTCCTGCACCGAAGCGGACGCACGGGTCGTGCGGGACGCAAGGGCGTCAGCGCGCTGATCGTGCCCAATAGTGCCCGCAGGCGCACCGAGCGGCTGCTGCAAAGTGCCGGCCTTGCGGCAACCTGGGCGAGCCCGCCGTCGGCCGACGACGTGATACGGCGCGACGACGAGCGCATTCTCGCTGATCCGGTCTTCAGCGAGCCTATGAAGGATGAGGAGCGCGGCTTCGTCGAGGCGCTTCTCGATCAGCACGGGCCCGAACAGGTTGCCGCCGCATTCGTGCGGATGTGCCGCTCCAGCCACTCGGCGCCGGAGGATCTTCTCGACGTGGCACCGTTCACGCCGTCGGGCGAAAAATTTGCGCGCCGGGACGAGGCACCGAGCCGCCGCGACGATTTCGGCGACAGCGTCTGGTTCTCGCTGTCGGTCGGACGCCGGCAGAATGCCGAGCCGCGCTGGCTGATCCCGATGCTGTGCCGGACAGGCGGCATTTCCAAGCGCGAGATCGGCGCCATCAAGATGCAGCCGGAGGAAACCTTCGTGCAGATCGCGGCGGACTGGGCCGAGCGTTTCCTCGCTGCGATCGGCCCCGACCGCAAGCTGCAGGGCAACATTGCGGTCAAGCGGCTGGACGGCACGCCGGATTTGTCGCGGGCCGGCTACCAGGAACCGCGGCCCGAAAAGAAGCCGCACCGCGGCAAGCGCACCTTCGATCAGAACACGCCCAAATTCGAGAAGCGCGCACCGGCCGACCAGCGCCCGGCATTCGAGGCGAAGCCCTGGGCCGGAAAACCGGCCAAGGCGAAGTTCGAAGGCGGACCTGCGAAACACAAGAAATCGAAGAAACGGCCGGGGTAAATAGCCAGCACTCTCCATTTCCGCACGCCCCTTGCGGTCTGCCGGAACTTTGCACAGTCTGGGGCGGGGAAATGGGGGTGGGCAGGACATGCGCGGCGAAGTTCTTCATTACGACGAAGACCAGGGTTTCGGCTTCATCATCGGAGCCGACGGCAACCGCTACACTTTGGCGCGCGAAGATTTGCGCCGCGAAGCATCGGTTGCCGGAGGTACGACCGTCGAATTCCAGCCGGCTGGCGGACGGGCACGCGATGTTTTTTCGATCCGCGCCCAACCTGGCAGTGCGCCTGCCGACGCCTCCACTGCAACCGCCGCGCCATCTCAGGCCGGCAACGCGCCAGCGGCACGTCAGCCGCAACATTTCGGCCGTTCCGCTGAACAAAGTCCGGCCGAATCGGCCGGCCTGTGGAACTATTTCTGGCTGGGTCTGACCGAGAATTACTTCAACTTCGCCGGCCGTGCCTGCCGCAAGGAATATTGGGGCTATTGCCTGTTCTGGACGATCGCGCTGCTCGTGGTCATAGGCATCGGTGTCTTTATCGACGGCGCCATGGGCAATACCGCTGAACTGCCGGCAGTAGCGGTCGGCCTTTTCGGCCTCTTTCTGCTGGCGACAGCCCTGCCGTGGTTCGGGCTGAACGTGCGTCGCCTGCACGATATCGGCCTGACCGGCTGGCTCTTCCTGCTTTTCCTGATCCCGACCTTCGGCACCGTGATCATCCTGATCTTTGCGCTGATCCCGACCCAGCCGCGCGAAAACCAGTGGGGTCCGGTGCCAGTAGGTGTCAGGGTTTAGTACCTCCACGATTGGGTCGCCGGCCGCCACGCCTTCGTCATCCTAGGGCGGAGCGACGCGAAGCGGAGCGCAGACCCTGGGATCCATGCCGCGACATAAGCCGAGGAACGCAGCGGTTCAGAATGGCGCTCATATCCACCACGAAGAAGCACTCGGTTCTGGTCGGCCGAGCACTGCCGCCGGGTAACGGCATGGATCCTGGGGTCTGCGCCGCGTCGCTTCGCTCCTTGCTTCGCCCCAGGATGACGAAGGGGGAGATGTTTCGGCCAATCTCCAATTTAGGGCTTCCAAGATCGCGTCGAGGAACCAGCCGCGATCGCCAGCAGCGCCTCGCCGGATAACCTGAGAAAGACCTTCTGCTCGTGACGCTCGGCACCAAATTGGGCATAGAAGCGCAGCGCGCCTTCGTTGCAGTCCTCCGTGGTCAGATCGATACGGCCGATGCCTTCGCGCATGCAATTGCCGGCGAGGAATGCCATCAGCGCTCGACCGACACCGCCATCGCGGGCGGTATCGCGCACGAACAGGTCCTTGAGGAACAGCAGCCGCTCGAGATCGATGCCGGGATGCGCGATCGCAACCGAGGCCAGCCCGCAAACTTCGCCATCGACGAAGGCGAGCGCAAAATGCGGATAGGATGGGCTTTCGTCGCCAAGCCATTTCTGCGCCGCCGACAAAACCTGGCTGGCGTCGAGTGGCGGTTGCCGGTAATGCACCGCCATTTCGCAAAGCACGGTGGTGAGTGCCGCCGCATCCCCAGTCGTCGCCCAGCGGACGTCGACCGCCATAGGATCAGCCCAGGAACTTGGCGATGATCGCGCCGCCCATCTCAGCGGTGCCGACCTCGGTCATCCCCGGCGAATGAATATCCCTGGTGCGCAACCCCTGATCGAGCACGGCGGCGATCGCGCCTTCCAGCCGGTCGGCCTCTTCAACCATGCCGAAGGAATAGCGCATGCACATGGCGAAGGAGGCGATCATGGCGATCGGATTGGCGATGCCCTTGCCGGCGATGTCGGGCGCCGAGCCGTGCACCGGCTCGTAGAGCGCCTTGCGCTTTTTTGTCTTCGCATCCGGCGCGCCGAGCGAGGCCGACGGCAGCATGCCGATCGAGCCGGTCAGCATGGCGGCGATGTCGGACAGCATGTCGCCGAACAGATTGTCGGTGACGATGACGTCGAACTGCTTCGGCCAGCGCACCAGCTGCATGCCGCCAGCATCGGCCAACATGTGATCGAGCTTGACGTCGGCATACTTGGCCTTGTGCGTCTGGGTGACGACCTCGTTCCACAGCACGCCCGACTTCATCACATTGCGCTTTTCCATCGAGGTGACGTGATTCTTGCGCGTGCGCGCCAATTCGAAGGCAACGCCCGAAATGCGCTCGATCTCGAACGTATCGTATATTTGGGTGTCGATGCCGCGCTTCTGGCCGTTGCCGAGGTCGATGATCTGCTTAGGCTCGCCGAAATAGACGCCGCCGGTGAGCTCGCGCACGATCAGGATATCGAGCCCCTCGACCACCTCCTGCTTCAGCGAGGAGGACGCCGCCAGCGCCGGATAGCAGATTGCCGGCCTGAGATTGGCAAACAGCTCCATGTCCTTGCGCAGCCGCAGCAGACCCGCCTCCGGGCGCACCTCGTAAGGCACCGCATCCCATTTCGGTCCGCCGACGGCGCCGAACAGCACCGCGTCCGACGCCATTGCCTTGGCCATGTCGGCATCGGAAATCGCCGCGCCATGCGCGTCGTAGGCGCAGCCGCCGACAAGGCCCTCACTGGTGACGAAATCGCTGCCGAGCCTGTCGTTCATGGCGGAAATCAGCTTCTTCACCTCGGCCATCGCCTCGGGGCCGATGCCGTCGCCGGCAAGCAGGAGAAGATTTTTCGAAGCCATGGGGAACCGTCCTGATTGTGTCGTGAGCCGCGGCCTTGCTAAACGCCAAGCGGCCGGCGCGCAAGCCTGCGGTTCAGAGCATCGGACCCAAAAGTGGAAACCGGTTTTGGGAAAATCCGATGCTCAAGACAAAATGCCTAGAGATGCGAAAGGATATTGACCAGCCTGCCGAACGGGTCGCGTACGAAGAAGCGCCGCACGCCCCAGGGTTCGTCCGCCGGACCGTATTCGATGGCAAAGCCGGCCGTCCTCATGCTTTCAAGCGCGGCATCGACGTCGTCGACTTCGATAGAGATGTCCGGCACCGGCGTTCCTGATCCCCCTTCGGCCATGAAACTGACCTGCACGGACATCGTCTCTTGCGAGCCGTAGGTAGCGATCCAGCCCATATCCATCTTGAGATCGAGGCCGAGCACATCCTGATAGAAGGGTTTTGCCGCCGCGATATCCTGCGTGTCTATGTTTGCAACGATGCGCCTGACCTTCACCATGGGCCGATCCTCGTGCTAACCGTGTCGTTGTCGCAACCGTGACAGGCATCAGGCTGTGCGCCGCAGCGCCGTCACCTCGATCTCGATCTTCATCTCCGGCTTGTTGAGCTGGCACACGATCATCGTTGCCGCCGGCCTGATCTCGCCAAAGGCCTCGCCGAGGATCGGGAACACCACATCCACGAAAGCCGCATCGGTGATATAGTAATGCGCCCGCACCACATCGGCCGTCTCGAAGCCGCCGTCCCCGAGCGCCTTGGCGATCGTCGTCAGGCAATTGCGCGTTTGTGCCTCCACGGTCTCCGGCATCGACATGGTCGCATAATCGTAGCCGGTCGTTCCGGACACGAAACACCAGTCGCCCTGCACCACGGCGCGCGAATAGCCGGCGGTCTTCTCGAAGGGCGAACCGGTGGAGATCAGTTTTCGCATGGTGTCCTCCTTTTTTGCAGCGTAGGCGGTTTGGCGAAAGCGGCGGTGACGGCCGATCTCCCCCCAAGTGGGGGAGATGTCCGGCAGGACAGAGGGGCGCGCGAAGGATCGCGGCAGAACGATTTCTAATTCGGCGACCCCAGCGCCTTGTCCAGCGCTTCCTTGACGTCGGCCGGCCATGTACTCACCGCCGGCCACGCGTCCGGCTCGGGCTTGTCGCCGCGGCGGGCGAAATACAGCTTGTGCTTGACCGGGTCGACCGCCATGAAGCCGTCATTGCCACCGCAATCATGCGGCACGCAGCCGCTGGCAAAGAAGGCACCCGACGCGGTTTTTTCCGTGCCGCCGCCGACCAGCAGGCTGGTCGCCATGTCGGGCATGTCCTTGCCGAGCAGCGTCTCGGCTAGCCTGTAGACGGCCTCGTTGTGAAAGGCATCAATGATGTTGTCGTATTTCGACGGATCGATGTCTTTCCAGTCGGTGCCCGGCTCCGGCATGTAGGTCAGATTACCGGACGTCGTCAGTCCGTCCGTCGGCGACCATTGCAGCGCCGGCTTGGAATCGCCCGGCAGCAGATAGGGTACGAAATAGACGGCGCTGTCGGAGATCGCGGCCGGCGGCGCGCCGCATTCATCCTGCTCGACCGTGGTCGTCTGGATCGCACCGCCCTCCGGCTTCCACACGATCACCTTGGCCGGGCCGCACTGGTTGCCGCCGTCGCCGACATCGACCAGCGCCACCTTGACGCCGCCGACCTCGACGATCTTGTCGAAGAAGACGTCGTAATTGCGCGCCAGTTCCTTGCCGTCGAAGGCGAGTACCCGTTCCCCGTATTCTTCCTCCTGGGTGATGGTCAGCTGGCCGCCCTCGAACGGGATCGGCGCCTGCTTGTCATCGTCGGCGGCGGCTGTGTCGCTGGCGCCTTGATCTGCCGCTGGCGCTTCCGTGGCGGGCGTCTGCGTCTGGGCATAGACGCTCGCCGGGGGCAGCAGCATCAGCGGCAGTCCGCAGGCAGCGGCAACAAGCAAGCGTGTCATCACATCCCTCCCCGGACACTTGGCGTAGAGGCTGACCGTCGGCGCGGCTTTAGAGCCTATGCCCAGGGCCGCAGCTCGGCGTTCTTCTTCTCGAACGAAGCGATGGCGCCGGCCTTCTCCATGGTCAGGCCGATATCGTCGAGGCCGTTCAAGAGGCAGTGGCGCTTGAATTCGTCGAGGTCGAACTTGACCACGCCGCCGTCCGGCCCGCGGATTTCCTTGGCTTCGAGATCGACCGACAGCGTCGCGTTGGAACCGCGCGAGGCATCGTCCATCAGCTTCTCCAGGTTTTCCGGGCTGACGGTGATCGGCAAGATGCCGTTCTTGAAGCAGTTATTGTAGAAAATGTCAGCGAACGAGGTCGAGATGACGCAGCGGATGCCGAAATCGAGCAGCGCCCACGGCGCATGTTCCCGGCTCGAGCCGCAGCCGAAATTGTCGCCGGCGACCAGGATCTGCGCCTTGCGGTAGGCCGGCTTGTTGAGCACGAAGTCCGGGTTTTCCGAGCCGTCGTCCTTGTAACGCATTTCGGCGAACAGGCCGGTGCCGAGCCCCGTGCGCTTGATCGTCTTGAGATAATCCTTGGGGATGATCATGTCGGTGTCGACATTGACGATCGGCATCGGCGCGGCGACACCGGTGAGCTTGGTGAATTTTTCCATGGTTCTTGCCCGTCTTCTTCTCGTTGCGGGGAATTGCTGGCGCTCGGTTTACACAATGCCGCGGGCAAATAAAAGACGGCTGTTTTTGGACTTCCGTCGTCGATCGAAACACAAAATCGGTACAAAACAGCTTCAAAACCACCAGCCCATGGTGCACTTTTGTCGACATGACAACGCGATCCACGATCCTTTACGCCAGCGAACCGGGCCTCGGCATCGCCGAGTTCCGCCGCGTTCTGGTGGAATCCGGCCTCGGCGAGACACGGCCCGTCGATGATCATGCCCGTTTGAAGGCGATGCTCACGAGTGCCGCCCTGGTGCTCACCGCGCGCATCGATGCACCGGGCAAGCCGCTGGTTGGTGTCGCTCGCGGCGTCACCGACTTTTCCTGGGTCTGCTATATCTCCGAGCTCGCTGTTTCTGCATCGGCGCAAGGGCTGGGTATCGGCAAGGGCCTGATGGATGAGGCACGCCGGCAACTCGGACCTTCCGTTGCCATCAGCCTGATCTCCATGCCCGACGCCGTCGGCTTCTATGAGCGTATCGGCATGGAGCGCATGCCCAACGCATTCTGGTTCGGCCGCAAGCGCTGACGCCTGCCGCGGAGTTCTCAGATTACATTCAATTCCCGAAACGGCCGCCCGTCGGCGATCCGGCTGTACCCGAACGCCGAGCAATCCACCGTGCGATAGCCGCCATGCACGATCAGTTCGGCCAGCGCCTTGCCGACCGCCGGAGCCTGCTGCAAGCCGTGGCCGGAAAAACCGTTGGCGAAGAGGAAATTGCCGACCTCCGGGTGCGGGCCGATCACCGCGTTCTGGTCGAGCGTGTTGTAGTCGTAATGGCCGACCCAGGCGCGCGTCGGCTTGATCGCCTCGAAGGCCGGAATGCGGGTCGCCAGCACCGGCCAGATCACCTCTTCGAACAGCGGCCAGTCGGGGTCGAAGTCGGCGGGGTCGGCCGGTCCTTCGCCCTCTTCCGGCTCGGCGCCGCCGGTGATGTAGACCGAGCCCTCCGGCCGGACATAGATGCCGCTCGGGTCGACCAGCAGCGGCATGTCGTCATATTTTTCGCGCGCCTCGAAGACGAAGACATTGCGCTTGCGCGGCTCCACCGGCA
>NZ_JAMYTF010000032.1:0-72824 GCF_040322295.1 Mesorhizobium sp. M0159 | reverse complement strand
CAATGTCACCACCGTGCCATGGCCGCTCGCCCCTCAGAGCAAGCGCCGTTCTCTCTCCAAAACTTTTTGCAGAACCTTCAGCACACTATCCTGATTTCCATAATGACGCTACACGTGTCGGCCCTTGATACCTGCGTGAGGGGAGCTGTGCAAAGACCGGTTCTCGGGGCGCCTCAAGCTATGTCCTTCAACGTGTCCAGCGGCCCTTTCAGAGCCGACCTGGGTTGGATCAACTCCGGCGCAATCAGGAAAATCTGCGGTGCCGCCCGGGGGTTGATCGATCAGCTCGAACTGCAATCAAACAGATTGGCGCGACCGCAAGAACGCCTCCTCAACAGTGGGTCTTGCGATATAGCGGTCTACAACTCGAACCCCGAACACGTTCGCCAATTGTTGACGTATCCGAGAAGACCCTGAGGCATAGCGAGGATTGCTATAGCTCACCTGTCGTGGCATCATGAGTTATAGAAAGGTGCTCTATAACTCATGGTATGGAATTGGGAGCAGGCTGACTGGCCGCATTTTACCTACGATAAGAAGGTATTGGAACCGCTGGAAAGCGAGTTCCTGTTGCGATCGGGCGAGTTCCTGGGCGTCTTTCGTCATGTGGGTGCCAACGATCGCGACCAGATCCGCATCGACCTTATCAGCGAAGAGGCCTTGAAGACATCCGCGATTGAAGGGGAATACCTCAACCGCGAGAGTCTGCAATCATCCTTACGCCAGCAACTTGGCCTGGGAAGCGAGATCAGGCACATTCCGCCGGCCGAGCGCGGCATCGCTGAAATGATGGCCGATGTTTACTTGCATTTCGCCGATACACTCTCGCACCGCACCCTCTACGCTTGGCACAAGATGGCGATGTCGGGTGAGCGGGGTATCGGGACCATCGGCAGCTACCGCCAGCATGCCGATGCTATGCAAATCGTTTCCAATCGGCTGGATAAGCCCAAAGTGCATTTCGAAGCGCCGCCGTCGGCCCGGGTGAAGACCGAAATGGACGCCTTCGCGGCTTGGTTCAACGTAACCGCGCCCAAAGGCAAGATACCGATTCCGGCGTTGACGCGTGCCGGAATCGCGCACCTTTATTTCGAGAGCATTCACCCGTTCGAGGATGGCAACGGGCGCATAGGGCGTGCCCTCTGCGAAAAGGCGTTGGCGCAAAGCCTGGGTGAGCCCAGTCTCATCGCTTTGGCGTACACGATTGAACGCCACCGCAAGGCCTACTACGACAATCTCGAGGCCAGCAACAAGAGCAACGCGATTACGGATTGGCTGCTCTACTTCGCTAAAACGATCCTTGAGGCGCAGCGCGTAACGCTTGCCCGTGTCGAATTCTCCGTCGCCAAGGCCAAGTTTTACGAACGCTACCACGGTCACTTCAACGAGCGACAGGAAAAGGCCATCACCCGGATGTTCCGCGAAGGTATAGATGGTTTCAAGGGCGGTCTCAGCGCCGAGAATTACATCGCCATCACTCAGGCATCTCGCGCGTCAGCGACAAGAGATTTGCAGGACCTCGTTGCCAAGGGTGCACTGATTAGAACTGGCGAACGACGATACACACGTTACGCATTGAACACTCTTGCTGGCCGAGCGTAAACCACAACAGGGACAGAAGAAGCGGGCTGTCGAAGAGCCTGCCTGCCTGGACCGTCAGCACCCAGTAGAAGCCGAACAGCGGGCGAAGCTGATGTTCGACCACCAGCGCGTGGATGAAGGGCAGAAATCGGTTTGATTTGTTCGTCGATATGACGTACATTGTCTGCGAAACATAGACCACGACAGGAGTGATCCCAATGCCGCGCAAACAGCCCCAGATCGAACGAGAGACGCCCAACCGCGTCGAACGCCTCGGATTCCGGTTGGATGAAGAGACTAAGGATCTTATCGAGCGGGCAGCGCATCTGTCACGACGCAAAGTCAGCGACTTCTGCGTCACTGCGCTCACTGACACCGCGCGCCGCACGATCGCCGAGCATGAGACGTTGGTGCTGTCCGATCGCGACCGCGCGGCATTCTTCGACGCGCTGGTCAATCCGCCAGAGCCGAGTGAGCGGCTGGTCCGCGCCTTGGCCGAGCACAAGCGCCGGGTCGCGTCCTGAGCATGGCGGCGTCTCGGTCAGATTTGAAGATCGAGGCGCTCGCGTCGCATCACGACCGGGACGGCTTTGCCTGCGGCGTCGACAGACTCGACCGTTATCTCCGGACGCAGGCAAGCCAAGATGTGCGGCGCAAGGCGAATGGGGTCTTCATTCTAGTGGAGCCTGATAAACCGGATGTCGCGCTGGGCTATTATACGCTTTGCGCAACCAGCCTTGCACAGGGCGACGTGCCGGCCGCCGCGCGCAAGCACATCCCGCGCTATCCGCTGGTCAGCGCCACGCTGATCGGACGGCTGGCGGTCTCGGAAGCCCGTCAGGGCGAACGCCTGGGTGCGATGCTTCTCGCCGACGCCGTGCGGCGCGCCTATGCGAGCGCGGCCACAGTCGGTTCCTCGATGCTGGTGGTGGATGCCATCAGCGAGCGCGCCGCTGCCTTCTATGAGGGAAACGGCTTCGTGCGGCTGCCGGACTCCCTCCGGCTCGTCCTACCGATGCACGCAATCCAGCAACTGGTGGAGCCATGATCGACGCAGCACCTACATCGCCTAACGCGGAGCCTTCGCCGTCGGACCGCGACGGGTTCGGCCACCCTGTGCTTTGCCGAAGCCCTCAGAAGCATCTCGCACACCCAGTAAAAAGACCCTCTTTCGTCGTGCTACGGCGCCCTGTCAGGTGCTCTGTCGCCCGGGCAGCCGAAGCCGGGCGACAATTTCTCAAACATCGCGTCACAGCATGCCCTGTTGCCTCTTCGACAAAACAGAACCGAAAGAAGGGAGAACTTTGTGTGCAGCGAGTGTGCACGTCGCCCTCTAAACACTGGTTCCTATCCTGATGCCGAATCTATCACTTGATACCTCAGAGTACCCTGAATGATCCAAACGAAATTCGGCAGCGGCATGGTCGGCCTTCAAAGTCCCTTAGCCGGGAAGTTGGTACGGATAGTCGGAATCTTGCAACACCCGTTTCCGAACTGGATTTTGAAGCCGTAAATGAGCGGCTATGATGAACGTGCCGAATGCAAGCAAGGTCGCGGAGGCCTCGAACAGTCGGCTTTAAAGGAGACTACGTCGATGACGAACGTGCGCGCCCTTGTCCTTGAACGCCAGCACGAACTCAAGCTGCGGGACTTCGATCTGCCACAGACCGTCGGCGCGGGCGAAGTTCGCATCAAGATCCATACGGTGGGCATCTGCGGCTCGGACGTGCACTACTACACGCATGGCCGCATCGGCCCGTTCGTGGTCGAAGCGCCGATGGTCTTGGGCCATGAAGCCGCCGGCACCGTCGTCGAAACAGGGGAAGGCGTCGAGCATCTGAAGGTCGGCGACCGCGTCTGCATGGAGCCGGGTATCCCCGATCCCAATTCGCGGGCGAGCCGGCTCGGTCTCTACAACATCGATCCAGCGGTCAGGTTCTGGGCAACGCCGCCGATCCACGGTGTGTTGACGCCCTATGTCGTCCACCCCGCCAACTACACTTTCAAACTGCCCGACAATGTCAGCTTCGCCGAAGGCGCCATGGTGGAGCCCTTCGCCGTCGGCATGCAGGCGGCTGCCAAAGCAAAGATCGCGCCGGGCGACACGGCGGTGGTGATTGGCGCCGGGCCGATCGGGACGATGGTGGCGATCGCGGCGCTCGCCGGCGGCTGCGCCCGCGCCGTTGTTGCAGATCTCGCCCAACCCAAGCTCGACATCGCCAGCGGCTATCAAGGCGTGATCCCGGTCAACATCCGCGACAAGAACCTGGCGGCGGAGGTAAAGCTCCTGACCGATGGCTGGGGCGCCGATGTCGTTTTCGAATGCTCTGGCTCGTCCAAGGCATGGGAGAGCCTGCTCGATCTGCCGCGGCCCGGCGGCGCGGTGGTGGTGGTCGGCCTGCCGGTGGCGCCTGTGGCGCTCGACATTGCCACCGCCTCGACCAAGGAAGTCCGCATCGAGACTGTGTTCCGATATGCCCACCAATATGAGCGGGCAATCGCGCTGATGGGGTCGGGCCGGGTCGACCTAAAGCCACTCATTTCGGCGACCTTCCCCTTCGAAGATTCCATCGCCGCTTTCGACCGCGCAGTCGAAGCCCGGCCCGCGGACGTAAAGCTTCAGATCCTGTTGCCGGATTAAGGGGAGTTCCAAAAGCCCCCGGGCTGTCCTCCCGATCTCCTCGATGTTTCCCTAGCTTTCGTTGGGCGGCCAAAGTTGGCGGCGGCCCTGAGTGCTTTTGATGTTGGTCCACCGCATTTACCGGCGGCGATCCCTCCAAAAACAACTTCATACCCGGCGATGACAGGATCTACCACGAGCAAATCCCTTGAGCGCTGACGGACCCGACACTTGACAAATCGGCGGCCGTCCGACAGTTCTTAACAAAAGGCACAACAAACTTACAAAAGTTCAAGTTGGCACAATCTGGCCGATAGGGAGAAGGCCGATGCGTCTCTGTGACCGAGCGGAGATTTGCACGTGAGCAGCGCTATCCTCACGCGGCCGACTTCCAGGTGGGCCCTACCCCGGTTCATGACGGCCGAGCATCCTTTTCCCTGGCTCGCGCCGATCACGGTGATGCTTCTCGTTTTCGGCATCTATCCCCTCGCCTATTCAGTCTGGCTGTCGTTTCACAAACGCAATGTCGTTTCCCGTCAGCTTGACTTCGCCGGGCTCCACCAATGGACGCGCGCCTTCTCGGATGCGCGTATGTGGCATTCGTTGGAAACCACGCTGATCTACACCTTCGTCGCGCTTGCGGTTCAGCTTGCGCTCGGCATCCTCATTGCCCTTCTGCTTGACACCGATCGCAAAGGTTACGGGGTGCTGCGGGCGCTGATGACACTGCCGCTGGTGGTGCCGCCGGCGGTGACCGGAATGATGTTCCTGCTGATGCAGGACGGTTCTTTCGGTGTCCTGTCGTTCTACCTCTATGCCCTCGACCTGATCTCGCCGGCACAGCCGATCCTGACGCAGCCCGGAACCGCATTGGCGGCGATCCTGCTGGCAGACATATGGCAGTGGACGCCGTTCATGGTGCTCATCATCCTGGCAGGGCTCAGGGCGCTGCCGAAGGAACCTTTCGAAGCCGCCGCGATCGACGGTGCCAACGGCATCCAGACGTTCTTGCGCCTCACATTGCCGATGCTGCGCAAGGTGATAGCGGTCGCGGTGCTGATCCGCGGCGTCGATCTCTTTCGCATCTACGACTACGTCTACATCATCACCGCCGGCGGGCCTGGCACGGCCACCGAGACGCTTTCATTCTACGCTGGCCGTATCTACTTCACCGGAGACTTTCCCTATGCCGCGACCCTGTCGCTGATCGTGCTCGTCGTCTTGATCGTCGTGTCGAACCTCTTCGTCAGGCTGTTCAAGGTGAGGTTCTGATGGAGTCGTCGCGCGCCCAAACGATCGGCCGTGACGTCCTCGCCGTCCTGGTGGTGGCGATCTTTATGTTCCCGATCGCGTGGTGGGCCCTGTCGTCCATCAAACCCTATTCGGCGATCTTCGACCGCAGCGGACCGGTCTACACCGGTTTCACGCCAACGCCGGACAATTACCGTGTGACGTTGCTTGGCGTTTCGCGCGTCGACATCGGCATGGAACAGGGCGGCGAGGCGGCCGGGGTCATCAAGGGTGGCGCCAGTTCCTATGATTCCCGTCAGTCGTTGCTCGATAGCGCCATCATAGCCGTCGGATCGACGGCGCTGACGCTGCTGCTGGCAACGCTGGCCGCCTATTGCCTGTCGCGAATGCAGTTCAGCGGCCAGCAGTCCTTCCTGTTCTGGATTCTCTCGCAACGCTTCATGCCGCCAATCGCGATCGTCATTCCGATCGTTTTCATGTTCCGCGATCTCGGCTTGCGCGATACTTATACGGGGCTCATCCTCGTTCACAGTTTGATTAACCTGCCGCTGGCGGTTTTGCTTTTGAAGTCGTTCTTCGACGATGTTCCGCGCGAGATTGATGAGGCGGCGCTGATTGACGGCGCGACGCGCTGGCAGACGTTTCGACGCGTCGTCCTTCCCATGGTCAAGGGCGGCATCGCTGCGACGGCCGTGCTGTGTTTCATCTTTTCGTGGACCGAGTTCCTGCTCTCACTGTTTCTGACAACGTCGATCCGCACTGTGCCGGTGAAGATCTCGACCTTTGTCACATCGACCGCGACCGAGTGGGGCTACATCACAGCGCTCGGCACATCCGCGATCATACCCAGCTTCATCTTTATCCTGCTGGTTCAACGGCATCTGGTCCGCGGCCTCACCCTCGGATCCCTGAAGGAGTGAGGCGCAGACGAGAAGAACGACGACAAAAACGCAATGGAGGAACGATCATGAGCTTCAGTGAACACGACAAGAAGACATTCGTCGCCGATACCTGCAATGACTTTACGGCGCGCCGAATAAGCAAACGCGACTTCATGAGGAAGATGGCGCTCGCTGGTGTCGGCTTTTCCGCCTTCGGATCAGCCATGCTAGGTGGTGGCCGCACCAGTCGGGGGATGCTGGGCCTCGGGGTTGAAGAAGCCCGCGCCCAGGACGCCGATATGCTGAAGTGGCTGGCCGACGTCGGCAAACCATATGCCGGCACCAAAATCCGCTACACTTCGGAAGCGACGCCGCCAACGATCGTTGCCAACCAGCTTGTCGCGGGTGAATTCACCAAGGCAACCGGCATTGAGGTGGAAGTCGAGATCGTGCCGCTGGAGCAGGTTCTCGCCAAGGCGACGCAAGACGTACAGGGCCAACTTGGCACCTACGACGTCTACTATCTCGACCAGTCCTGGATGGCGACATTTGCCCAGGATGTCGTCGATCCGCGCGAGTATTATGACCAGAACAAAGAACTGGCGATGCCCAACTTCGACTGGGACGATTTCTCCAAGCCGCTGGTCGACGGCATCGCCATGTACAACGGCAAACAGTGCGGAATTCCATTCGATATTCCGATCTTCATCCTGATGTACCGCAAGGATCTTTTCGACAAACACAACATTGCGCTGCCGACAGACCTCGACGCCTACCTCAAGGCCGTGCAGGCGCTCACGGAGGCAGAAAAAAGCAACGGCATCTTCGGCACAGCATGCCAGGCGAAGTCCGGCCATTATTCGCTGGAATGCGACTGGACCTTCGCATTGTGGGGCCATGGCGGTTCGATCTTCAACAAAGACAAGAAGTTTGTCGGCAATGACGAGCGCGGCGTGGCCGGGCTGCAATTCTATCAGGAGCTGGTCAAGAACTCGCCGCCCTCCGCGACGACTTGGACCTGGGACGGGCAGGGACAGGCACTGACACAGGGTCAGGCCGCTATGGCAATCACCTGGGGCGAAGATTTCCCCGGCTTCGACGCGAACGATTCCAAGGTCAAAGGCCTGTTCGAGGCCCTGCCCGCGCCCAAGGAGGTTCCTGGCCGTCGCGCCGCCGCCGATTGCGGCTTCAACGAAATCCCGGCCGTTGGTCACCAAGGTGGCTCGACGATTTCGCTGTCGCAATATTCCAAGAACAAGGAAGCAGCATGGCTGTTCATGCAGTGGGTCTGCTCGAAGGATGTGATGGCGCGGGTATCGACGCTCGGCGGCGGCGCCTCGCCGATGCGCAATTCCTCTTTTACAGATCCTCGGGTCAAGGCGAAGGCCGTTGTCGGCCCCGGAACGACACGCCATTTCGACGCGATCAAATACACTATCGACAATCAGATGGGATCTGAGCCGGACATGCCGATCTGGGCGGATCTGTCGAACAACGACATTCCGGTTGAGCTCGGCAAGTTGCTTACGGGCCAAGACTATGGCGGCGATGCCAAGGCATGCCTGGATGCCATTGCCGGCATTGTCGACGGCAAAGTCAAGGACGCCGGTCTTTAGCGGCTAGTCGGTGATTTGGGCGAAGGCGGCTTCGGCCGCCCTCGCCGTTTGGTAATGTGGCGGCAATGGTTCCTGATCTCGTCATCGGCATTGATTCCTCGACCTCGGCAACCAAGGCGATCGCCTGGGACCGCAATGGTCTGGCCGTGGCCGAAGGTCGTGCACCGCTTGCAATGTCCAACCCGCGTTCGGGCTATTTCGAGCAGGATCCGGCCGAGTGGTGGACCTCGACGGTCGCAGCGCTGCGCGCCGTGACGTCAACGGTTTCGCCGGCACGCATTGCCGCCCTTGCGATTGCCAACCAGCGCGAAAGCTTCGGACTTTTCGACGAGCAAGGCGAAGCGGTCGGGCCGGCGACGCTCTGGCTCGATGAGCGCGCCCGGCGGAAGGCACGCCGCTTCGGCGAGAGCTTCGGCGCGGCACGCGTCCACGCAATATCCGGCAAGCCGCTGGACGTCATTCCTTGCCTTTACCGCATGATCTGGTTTCGCGAGGAAGAGCCCGAGATTTTTGCCCGGGTGGAGCGAATGGCCGAAGTCCACGGCTATCTGGTCTTTCGCTTGAGCGGCCGGTGGGTGACGTCCACCGCATCCGCGGACCCGATGGGCATACTCGATATGCGAGCTATGGACTGGTCGAACGAAATACTGGAGGCAGCGGGCGTCGCCCGGCGCATGATGCCGGATCTCGCGCGGCCCGGCACCGTTCTGGGTCAACTGACTTCGGAAGCGGCCATTTCGACGGGTCTGCGCGAGGGCACGCCGATCGTAGCCGGCGGCGGCGATGGTCAATGCGCCGGCACGGGCGCTGGTGTGTTGCAGCCGCGATGCGCTTACATCAACCTCGGCACGGCGGTCGTCTCCGGCAGCTTCGGCACGGACTACGTCCACGACCAGGCCTTCCGCACCGAAACGGCGGTCGCCGATGATGGCTATATCTACGAGACGTGCCTTCGCGCCGGCACTTTTCTTGTCGACTGGATGGCGCGCGAGATGCTTGGCGTCGATCTGCATGGTGCAAATGATGCCCTGGAGACGCTCGAGGCCGAAGCCGCTGCCAGCCCGATCGGCGCAGGCGGCATAATGCTCCTGCCCTACTGGCAGGGCGTCATGGACCCACACTGGGATAGTGCGGCCCGTGGTGTGATTGCCGGGCTTTCGGGCTCGAGCCGCCGCGGCGACATCTATCGCGCCGTGCTGGAAGGCATAGCGCTGCATCAGGCCGCGACAAGTCAGCGGGCGGCTGCGGCTGCCGCCCAGACCATCGACCAGTTCATAGCGATCGGCGGAGGAGCGAAGTCCGACCTGTGGATGCAAATTCTGGCGGATGCACTCGATCGTCCCATAAAGCGTTCGACGACCGTCGAAGCCTCCTCGCTTGGGGCGGCGATGGCGGCGGCAAAGGGGGTGGGCTGGTTTTCCACCATCGCCGAAGCGTCGCTCGCAATGGCCAGCGAGCCGGCCAAAACCTTCGAACCGGACACGAAACGGGCCGCGCTTTACGCCGAACTTCTTGCGATCCATGCCGATCTTTGGCCAACGCTTTCAGCCTGGAACCAGCGCCTCGCGGCCTTCATGGAGGCCGATCATGGCTGAAACGACCAACTGGAACGCCTTGATCGAGGACGTTGTCGCGGGACGCTGGACAAATCCCAAGACCGGCGCGGCAGCAGACCTGCCGTTCCAGACGATCGAACTGCTGGAGACGACGGAGGGCCGCGAGGCGGATCTCGTTGCGCCCCTGGCGCTAGGCAGCCGCATCGCTGTTGTGTCGGATATCAACACCGTCGATGTGATGGGCACGCGCGTCGCGAAGGCGCTGCGTGCCATCGCCGACATCGATGAAATCGTGCTGCCTGACGGCCTCGACTGCGATGAGGCAATGATCCAGATGGTCAGGGAGAAGACGCGTCACGCCGACGGGGTCGTGGCCGTCGGGTCGGGCGTCCTCAACGACGGCTGCAAGCATGCAACCTTTCTCGACGAGCGGCCCTATGCCGTCTTCGGCACGGCCGCCTCGATGAATGGCTACGGCGCCTCGACAGCGTCGGTGACCTTGGCCTCCGGGCTCAAGATCTCGCTGCCCTCGCATGCTCCGCGGGGCATCTTCCTGGACCTTGGCGTGTCGGCCGCAGCGCCCGCCTGGCTCAGCGCCGCCGGGCTTGGCGACAGCCTCTGCCGCTCCACGGCCCAGATCGACTGGTGGGCTTCGCATCGGCTGTTCGACACTTACTATTCTGAGGTGCCCTACCTGCTGCAGGCGGGCGATGAGGAGCCGATGCTGGCCCATGCGCCTGGCCTTGCCAGGCATGACGTCACCGCTGTCGGGCATCTCCAGCGCGTCCTGACGCTGTGCTCGATGGGCGTGTGCTTTGCCGGCGTTTCCCATCCCGGGTCCATGGGAGAGCACCAGATTTCCCATTGGGTCGACATGTTCGCGGGAGAGCGTCATCCCGGCACCACGCATGGTCAGCAGGTTGGGGTTGCCTCGCTGGTCATGGCGCGTCTGCAAGCGCGGCTGCTGGACATGAAAGAGCCGCCGCAGGTGAAGCCGACCGCCATCGACGAAGCGGCGATGCTGGCCCGCTATGGCGCGCAGCTTGGACCACTTTGCATTGCCGAGACGAAGAAGACGGCACTCGACGCCAGCCAGACGGAAATCTTCAACCGCAGGCTTGCGGAAATCTGGCCGGCGCTGCGCCAGGAGGTTCGGCCCATGGCAATGCCGGTCGCCCGCATGGAGGCAGCACTCAAGGCTGCGGGAGGGCCGGTCACCGGCGCGGAACTAGGCCTGCCGCGAGCGCTTTGGCACGACGCCATTCACTATTCGCGGGAAATCCGCGGTCGATGGTCCTTCATCAATCTGGCCGCCGATGCGGGACTCTTGGAAGAGTTTCTGGAGAGCGAATGGTGAGAGCGCATCCGATCGCCAATAGCTCGCATAGCGAAAATGCGATCCAACCGGCAAGGGCAATCGAAGGGTAGCAATTTATGGCGTCCGTCACCATCAGCAACATAAAGAAGGACTATGGCGCTCTCTCGATTATCGATGGACTCGATCTCTCGATCGAGGATGGCCAGTTCGTCGTTCTGTTGGGGCCGTCCGGCTGCGGCAAGTCCACGCTGTTACGCATGATAGCCGGTCTCGAGCCCATCACATCCGGTGATATCGCCATAGGCGACAGGGTCGTCAACACGCTCCATCCCAAAGACCGCAATATTGCGATGGTCTTCCAGAATTACGCGCTTTATGCGCACATGACCGTCTTCGACAACATGGCCTTTTCCATGCAGTTGAAGAAACGCCCAACCGAAGAAATCAAACAGAAGGTCGGATGGGCGGCGGCGATCCTCAATCTGACCCCCTATCTGGAACGGTACCCTCGCCAGCTTTCGGGCGGTCAGCGGCAGCGCGTCGCCATGGGCCGCGCCATCGTGCGGGACCCAACTGTGTTCCTGTTCGACGAACCGCTGTCCAATCTCGATGCCAAGCTGCGGGTGCAGATGCGCACCGAAATCAAGGAACTCCACCAGCGGCTGAAGACCACCACCGTCTATGTCACGCATGACCAGATCGAGGCCATGACCATGGCCGATGTCATCGTCATCATGCGCGACGGCCATATCGAGCAGATCGGGCGCCCGCTCGATGTCTACGATCGCCCGGCAAACCTCTTCGTCGCCTCTTTCATCGGCTCGCCCGCAATGAACATGTTCCATGGCGAGGTGGCTTCCGAGCGCGACGCCTGGGTGGTGCGGACCGACGAGCTATCCCTCCCGCTCCCGCCAGGGGCTGCGGTCCGGCCCGGCCAAAAGGTGATCTACGGCATTCGCCCCGAACATCTTCGACCAGTGGCCGACGGGCGCGGCATTCCGGCGAGGATTACGGTTGTCGAGCCGACTGGCCCCGAAATTCACATCTTTGCCGGCATGGGCAACACCGCGATCTGCTCGGTGCTGCATGACCGCATGGAGCTCTCTCCTGGAGCTGTGATCCATCTGGAGCCGGCGCCTGAGCGAATCCACCTGTTCGACCAAGGTAGCGGCGAGCGGCTGGACAAGGGAAGAAGTTGAATGGCGCGGATCATCACCCTCGGCGCCGGCGTCATGGGCTCTGCCATGACGCTTCCGGCCGCTCACGCTGGTAACCGCATCACTCTTGTCGGGACCCATCTCGATGAGGAGATCGTCGGCTCGGTGGCCAGCACAAGTCATCACCCACGCCTCAACATCACTCTGCCTGATGTGGTAACCGCCTGTTCCTGGACCGAATTCGGGGCGGCGATGAACGATGGACCCGATCTGCTTGTACTCGGCGTCTCGTCGGCCGGCATTCCTTGGGCGATCGACCGCATTGCAGAAAGCATCAAGTCGCCCGTGCCGATACTGATGATTACGAAAGGACTTGCAGCAAGCGACGAAGGCGTGGAAATCCTGCCACATCTGCTTGCCCGCGAGATCGAGCAACGCACTGGCTTCTCGGTCCCTGTGATGGCCGTCGGCGGACCGTGCATTGCCGGCGAACTGGCGGCACAGCGCGACACCTCTGTGATCGTGGCCGGGCACGATCCCGACCAGGTCGCCGCGGCGTCCCGCATTCTGCGCGCGCCCTTCTATCATACGCGATCGTCATCCGATCTCGTCGGCGTCGAGATCTGCGCCGCTTTCAAGAATTTCTACACACTCGCCGTTGGTGCTCCCGTCGGGCTGCTCGAGCGCGACGGCAAGGCGCCCAATGGCGCACTCATGCACAACCTAGCCTCGTCACTTTTCTCGCAGTCCCTCGCAGAGATGGCGATTCTGGTCGAAGCTCTGGGTGGAAAGGTCGAAACAGTGCTGGGGCTGGCCGGCTCCGGCGATCTTTATGTGACCTGCCAGGCGGGCCGTAACGGTCGCATGGGGCGCCTGCTCGGCCGCGGCCTGCCTTATTCCGTGGCGAAGCGCGAACATATGAGTTCGGACACGGTCGAGGGCGCGCAACTGGCGCTGGACCTTGGTCCGACTTTGAAGAATATGATGGCCCGGGGTGTACTTCCCCACGATCGCCTGCCGCTGACGACTGCCATCATCGACGCAATTTGCCATGATGCTCCGCTGGTTTTGTCCTTCGACCGCTATCATCGAGGCTAGCGGAGCCGGGAAACTCGATTGATGCCTCATATCCATGAGCACATGGCTCCGCCGAGCCCGCTCTGGACCCGCTGCCGCGGAGTGGACAGGATGATCTGATGGAGAAACCAGCACGAAAGAAACGCGACGGCCGCCCTGCCGTAACGAGTTCCGTCACGTCCGATCGCGAGGAAGGGCTGCTCGTGCGCGCCGCCTGGCTTGCTTATGTCGGTGACCTCACCCAGGCGCAAATCGCCAAGTCTCTTGGCCTGACACGCCTTCGCGTCAACCGGATGCTGGCGCATGCCCGTCAGCGGGGGATCGTTCAGATTCGCATCAATTCCAAGGTGGCGAACTGCATCGAGCTGGAGAACCGGCTGCGGGACGCCTATGGCGTTTCCGACCCAATCGTGGTTCCGACACCGCCTGATCCTGCCCTGGTGCCACAGGTCATCGCAGCCGCTGCCGGTGAAGCCCTGTCGCATAGAATCCGTGACGGGATATCGGTGGGCGTGGGATGGGGACGGACGCTCCAGCTTAGTCTGCGGTCAGTGACCGTACGCCCCGTCAGAGGGATGTCGGTCGTTTCCCTGCTCGGCGGGCTCACGCGTGGATCGGCGATCAACATCTATGAAATCGCGTCGCGGCTCGCGGCGCTTTTCGATGCGGAATGCTTCTACATCGCGGCACCGGTGTTCACGGATACGGAGGCCACGCGCGATCTGCTTATGCGCCAGTCCATTCTGGAAGACGCCTTCACCCATGCCCGCGACGTTGACGCCGCTTTCGTTTCGGTGGGCGCGGTGCACAAGGACGCCACCATCTTTCGGATCGGACTGGTAGGAGACGATGATCTCAGATCGCTCCGCGAAGCCGGGGCGGTCGGCGATATTTGCGGCCACTGGATCGGCGCCGACGGACAACTCGTCGATCACCCGCTAAACAGCCGTGTCATCGGCCTCGCCCCCGAACATCTGCGCGACGTCGACACTGTGATCCTGCCCTCTGGCGGCCTCGACAAGGTTCCGGTCCTGCGCGCCGTGTTGCGTCTGGGAGTGGTCGATGTGCTGATCACCGACGAGAAAACCGCTGAGGCGATCCTTGCGGAAAAGCCGTAGCGCAGACGGGTCGCGGCGAGGAATTGTCTCGCACCTGAATGGTGCCAAGCTGGGCCGCGCGACATCTGCAGTGCCTGCGCAGAACGGATACACTCACTACCTATTAGCGCCGATACGCATCGCGTCATCTGCCGGAAGACCATCGCCACGGATCGCCTTGAAGACGGGACGCTGACGGTCAATCTGGGGCCGCTGGTCGCGGCCGACTTCGACTAGGTCCTGCGTGTCGAGAGTATCGCGCGCCAAGGCGCAAGCCTCGCCCGGCGAAAAACGTGCCGAGCATAGGCAGCATGTCGCCCGTTGAAGTGCAAGGTGCCGGTCAGTGATATTTCGATCGGCGCACCCCATATGAGCGGAAGAGTGTCGTAAGGATTTGCCTATGTTGATTTCGCGTTCGGGACGGTTTGCAGTTTTGCTCGTAGGGTTGTTGCTGGCGTTTTTCATGGTCGCTGTGGATCATGCCGATGCGCGCCGAGGCGGCAGCTTTGGCAGCCGCGGCACGCGCACTTTCCAGTCGATCCCGCCGACCAGAACGGCACCACAGCCGGCCGCACCGGTCGAGCGTTCGATGACGCCCAATACCGCAACCAACAATACGGCCCGCCAGCCGCAGGCATTCCAGCGCCCAGGCGTCTTCAACGGCCTCAGCGGGCCGATGATGCGGGGGCTGCTTCTCGGTGGTTTGATCGGCGTTCTTTTGGGCCATGGTTTCGGCGGCTTGGCCGGCATGTTGGGTCTTCTGCTTCAAGTACTGCTGATCGGCGGCGTGATCATGCTGGCCATCCGCTTTTTCCGCTCGCAATCGGCGTACAATCCAGCGCCCACTACGGCTCGTGCCTCGGGGGGCACAGGGAGTTTTGGGCGAAACGCAGCAGCCCGACCCGAGCCGAGCAACGCCACAGCTTTCCCTATTCCAGGCATCGGGTCAGGATTTGGCGGAACGAGCCAAGCCACCGCTTCCGATGAGATCACACTCACCAAAACCGACCTCGACACGTTCCAGCAACGGCTGACGGAAGTTCAGGAAGCATTCGGGCGCGAGGACCATGCCGCCTTGCGCCGGTTGGCAACGCCAGAAATGGTCTCCTATCTGTTCGAGGAACTTGCCGATAACGCCAAAAAGGGCCTCAGGAACGAGGTATCGGATGTGGGCCTGCTGGAGGCCGATATTGCGGAAAGTTGGCGGGAGGGTGACCGCAACTTCGCGACGGCTGCTTTGCGATATGAATCTCGCGACGTGACCCGCGATCGCATAAGCGGCAAGATCGTTGAGGGCCAGGCCGATCAGCCGACGGAGACGACCGAACTGTGGACCTTCATGCGCCAGAACGGCGGGGACTGGAAGCTCGCCGCGATCCAGCAGCCTGGCTGATTTGCTTGCCGTGATTAAAATGTCTGCCCAGAGGTTGTTCAGGTTTCGTGCTACCACTCGAAGGCCAGCGCCCTTTCCGCGCGCTTGATCTTGTCTTCGTCTTCAATCCGTCCCGGACTGATGCGGTAGCTCAGCAGGGCGCGCCGGCGTCGCCTTGGGCGGGTCTGTCAATCGATTCTTCAGCACATCAATGAGGCTTACGGTGATGGCGATCACCGCGGGGCCGAGAACAAGGCCGGATGCTCCGAACAAGACAATGCCGCCGACCGAGCCGATAAAGGCCACCACGGTGTGGAGGCGCAACCTGTTCCCGACAAGCATCGGATAGAGCAGATTGTCGATGCCACCGACAATGACGCCGCCCCAGACGGTCAATATCGCCGCGCTGGCCCAAGCCCCCTCCAGAGCGAGATAGACCGCCGCGGGCACCCAGATCACGAATGCCCCGAGCACAGGCACGATGGCAAGAAGTCCCATGACAAGGCCCCAAAATACCGGCGTGGGCAGACCGAGCCACCAGAACATCAGGCCACCTAATGTTCCCTGGACGGCGGCGACGAACACGGTGCCGAGCAGTGTCGCATGAACGGTCTCTGCAAAGCGGGACAAGATGTGCGCTGTCTCGGGAGCGCGCAGGGGCGAAAGCCCCGCGACGGCTTGCAGGCCGTGTTGGCGATCCCGCAGAAAATAGAACAGCAGATAAAATGTCAGGCCGAACATCGCGACCTGATAGATGGACCCACGCAACAGCGATGTGCTTTGTCCCGTCAGCCATTGTACGAATGCGGCGACCGAACCGGCCGGATCGAATTGGTTCTCAATCCATTGGGCAATGGTCGAAAGGGTGGGATAGTCAGACATGAAGCCGTCTGCGTCCCAACCACGGACGACCTCCTCCAGATAATTGGCTCCGTTTACCGCTTCGCGAACGAGCTGTTGGGCGACGAGTACCAGCGGCAGGCCGACGGCAATCGCAGCAACGCTTACAGATATCAATGCGGCCAGGTTTCGATTTCCGACCCGTCTCTCAACCCATCGATGAGCCGGAGCCAGGATGATTGCCAGGACGAGCGCCCAGGTCAGTGCCGGCAAAAAAGGCCACGCCAGCAGATAGCAGACATATAGACCGATCACCGCCGCTGCGAGGACGCCGAGCAGTCTCAATTGTTTCACGTCGGGTATCTGTTTCAGATCAGGCAACCTTTCGCTGTCTCGCAAGCCCAGCGAGCCTAATTGGTTTCTTGAAAAAAGGGCAGCGTCGGCCGCGGCGCCCTGCGGTGAAGCTGCAAGGAGCGCTTGGCGTGATCACCGAGGCGGGTCAGCTCAAAGGATTGACGATGAAAATCGGCTTTCGCGCTGACGCCGGCGTTGATGAGCGCGCCACCAGGTGCATTGGGAATTTCTCGCCTAGGAGCCACGATCCGGCCGAGATGACGAGGAATATTGCCGGACTGAGGCCCAGCCATGCAAAAGGGAAGAACAGCCCCTGCCCTGCTTACCGGCGTTCCAGAGGCTTCAGAACTCTGCACGTATAATGTCTCGGCAAGCCAGAGCAGCTTCTTCAGTCAGAGATGCGGTTTGCGAAACGCCTGCGCCGGTCGGGCAACCTTGCTCCAGCCGTTCAGCGGGCTGATCCGGTCTCATGAATCACTGCTTCAAGATCAATGTCTGTACCAGATTGCGCTGAAAGACGCCGATAGAAGGCCGAAGCAGGCTCACGACCGGCCTCGCGGAGGTCGTAGAATTCGAGCGCGCGCTCGACCACATCCGTAATCGTGCGGTTTTCACGGCGAGCCAGCCGGCGCGCAAGATTACGCGCCTTGCCGCTACGGACTGAGAGCTGTGGATCGGCCATATCGGATCCGTTCGCGGCATTATTTAGACCGACTTCATTTAGACCCACTTCGCTTGCCAGCAAAGATGGCTGGTGTTGGCCTGCTGCCGCACGAGCGATTAACGCCACAGCTGAGGAAGGAGCCGCCATAATATTCGCGCTCCTATTCGAAGGAATAGGTAAACCCTTGGCCTGAGGCGCCAACCGTGACCTTTGTCATCTTTTCACCAGCGAGCGACCGGTTCAGCACGCCGCGGCTCAACTCCGGGAGGAGCGTGTTGGTCAGAATTGCGTCAATCATCCTGCCGCCCGATTCAATTTCCGTGCAGCGGGTCTTGACCAGATCCATGACACCGTCGCCGATTACCAATTCCGCGTCGTTGGTTGCACGCAGCCGGCGAGCAATCCTAGCAAATTGATGACGGGTGATCGCTTCGATCATCGAATCGGAAAGCGGAAAGTAAGGGATGGTCACCACCCGGCCAAGAAAGGCCGCTGGGAAGACCTTCAGCAACGGGCTGCGTAACGCAGTGTCCAGTTCGTCGAGCCCTGCCCGTACCGCGCCATTCCTTGTCCGGTCCATGATGACTTCGGAGCCGACATTCGACGTGAGAAGGATCAGCGTGTTCTTGAAATCGATCCGTCGACCTTCACTGTCGTCCATCATCCCTTTATCGAAGACCTGGAAGAAGATTTCGTGCACGTCCGGATGCGCCTTCTCGACTTCGTCGAGCAGGATCACCGAATAGGGCTTGCGCCGTACCGCCTCGGTGAGAATTCCGCCTTTGCCATAGCCGACATATCCGGGCGGCGCGCCCTTCAAGGTAGAGACCGTATGCGCCTCCTGGAATTCGGACATGTTGATCGAGATCAGGTTCTGCTCTCCGCCGTAAAGCGTTTCGGCCAGTGCCAAAGCGGTTTCGGTCTTGCCGACGCCCGAGGGGCCGCAAAGCAGGAATACACCCACTGGCTTTTCCGGAGCGCCGAGACCGGCGCGGCTGGTCTGCACGCGCTTGGCGATCATCTCCATGGCGTGATCCTGTCCGACAACGCGCTCGGACAGAGTGACCGCGAGCCGCAGCGCCTTCTCCGTCTGACTCGACAGCATCCGCCCCGTCGGGATGCCCGTCCAGTCCTGAACCACGGCCGCCACGGCGTTGCGGTCGACCGATGGCAGGATCAGCGGTGTTTCGCCTTGCGCCTCGGCCAGTTCGCTCATCAGTTCGCGCAGCCGAGCGAGATCGGCAGCCGGATCGGGAGGCGGAGGACCACCTGCCGCCGGAACCTTCGTCCCGGCATTGGACAGTTCGGTCTCCGGCACCTCCCCGCTCTCTGTCTCCGTGGCGGCCTCCTGCCCTTCCACGGCATCGAGCGGCACGCCGTCGCCGCGGAGCCTGGCACGCAATTCGAGTATCTCGGCCACCAGCGCCTTTTCGCGCTCCCAGCGCTGCTGCGCGGCTGCGAGCGTGCGTTCGGTCTCGGCAAGCCCGGCCTCGACTCGTGCCTGTCGCTCGGCCACTTCGATGCCGATTGCAGCCTCGCGGCCGATAATGCCGCGCTCGACCTCCAGCGCCTGGCGGCGGCGCATGATGTCCTCGACCTCGGCCGGCGTGGCGTGCTGCGATACCGCGACACGCGCGCAGGCGGTGTCGAGAAGGCTGACCGCCTTGTCCGGCAGCTGCCGCGCCGGGATGTAGCGATGTGATAGGCCGACTGCCGCGTCGATCGCCTCATCCAATATCTGAACCTTGTGGTGCTGTTCGAGGACGCCGGCCACGCCGCGCAACATGAGGATGGCTACCGGTTCCGAAGGCTCGTCGATCTTTACCACCTGGAAGCGGCGGGTCAGTGCCGGGTCTTTCTCGATGTGCTGCTTGTATTCCGCCCAGGTCGTGGCCGCTATCGTGCGAAGCTCGCCGCGTGCCAGCGCCGGCTTGAGCAGATTGGCAGCGTCGCCGGTTCCGGCAGCACCACCGGCGCCGATCAGGGTGTGGGCCTCATCGATGAAGAGGATGACCGGCGCTTCAGAGGATTGGACTTCGTCGATTACGGCCTTCAGCCGTTTTTCGAATTCACCCTTTACGCTAGCGCCTGCCTGCATCAATCCGACGTCGAGCATGCGCACGCTCACTCCCTGCAGTGGGGGCGGCACATCGCCTTTGGCGATGCGCTGAGCAAAACCCTCCACGACTGCAGTCTTGCCGACGCCCGCCTCGCCGGTCAGGATCGGATTGTTCTGCCGGCGTCGCATCAATATGTCGACAATCTGCCTGATCTCCGGATCGCGGCCGACGACCGGGTCGATCTTTCCATCGCGGGCGCGCTGGGTCAGGTCGGTGGCGTATTTGGCCAGTGCCGAATCCCCGCCCGGAGCCCGCCGCGGCGCCTCTGTCGCGGTGACCGTTGGCGCAGCGCCGGCTTCGAGTGAGCCCTCCGTGACATCGGCGAAGCGCGCCACGACGGCGTCGGCGTCGATCTTGTCGAACTCGCCGCTGATCTTCGACAGCAGGCCTTCCAGCACCGGTGTCTTCAGGCAAGCAAGCAGAACATGTGCGCTGCGGACCTCCTCCAGTCCGAATTCCAGTGTTGCCAGATTCCAGGCCTCCTGGATGGCGTGGAAGATATGGTCGGAAAACTCTTCGATCGAAGTTGCGCCATAAGGCAGCTTGTCCACCGCGCGCGTCATATCGGCCGCGAGCCGGCTCGCATCCACTCCCGCATCGGCGATCATCATCTGCACATCCGAGCGGTCGGAGAGCACAAGTTGTTCGATGAAGTGGACAAGTTCGACGTAGGGGTTGCCGCGCAGCTTGGCGCTGTCTGCCGCAGCCTTGAAGGCCCGCAAGCCTACAGGATTGAGCTTGCCGACCAGTTCCTTGCGCTTGAAGCTCTGCGATGACCGGCGCTGTTCCATCGAACGTGCTCCTGCATTCTGCAAGTTGATAACCTGCCACATAAGCAGCCGCTTGACAAAGTCGGTGATGAACGAAGGCTTTGGTGCCCGATTTCGCCGGGTCCTGCCATTTGTGAAAGGTCTCGCCTCACCGACTACAAACAACCACGCGACCGGCAGGCCCGATGCGATGGCTTTCGGATGCTGAGTTCGGCAGTTACGCCAGCGATTTCAGCACTCAAGAGTCGGCTAAGTTAGCTTTCGTTAATTTTTCAGCGATCGCTGAATTGTGGTGAGGTGCAGCCGTGTGATAACGTAAAGGCAGGCATGGCCTCAGGGCCAGTCACTGGGGGATCGGTGTGATAGATATCGCACTCTGGCTTGCTCCGCTCGACGGTGAAAATCCGTCCGGCGAAGATTTGCGCAACGATCCGATGTTTCATGAACTGGAGCGCCTGACAGAGCCTCAGGTCAAGGTTGTCCATGATGGCAACAACAAGCCAGTCTCGCAAAGCACCATTCCCGTCGACTGGCCAGCAGTACTCACCAAGGCCGAGGAATTGCGCGCGCGTGGCCGCGACCTGCGCCTGATTGTCATTGTCACACGCGCACTGGCCAACGAGCAGGGACTGGCCGGGTTGGCGCAGGGTCTGACGCTTATTGGGCGGACATTCGACCAGCATTGGGAAACCATGCACCCGTCGCTGCGGCCCAACACGCCGCCTCGCGAAGCGGCCTTGCGCCGCATCAACGCGCTGCTCGACGTTCAAAATGGTCAGGACGGGCTGCTGGCCAACCTGCGGCAAATGACTTTCTTTGCGCCACGCTCGATCGGGCCGATCAGCGGACGCGACCTGGAACAAGCTGCGCTCGACGATCGTGTCATGCTGCAAGAAGCAGCGTCAGGGTTGAATGCGGCCGAAAAAGCAACGCTTGTCAGTGCGCACGGACAACTGTTGAACCGGGTCCGTGCCGGGTGCGCGGCACAGGCGGACCAAGCCAATGAGGAAATGCATTCGCTCATTACCAATGCGCGGGCAGCGGTCGCGGCACTGGAAGCCGTCGAGACAGCCCTCAACGCTCACCTTGAGGGCAGCGGCGGCACCACTATCCCGGAATTGAGACGGTTCCTGCAGCGTTTGCTAACAACCCTCGAGCGCAACTCGGCTGCCGGCGCGATGGCAAATGGCGCAGTAAAGCCGTCCGCTTCGCCTGCAGAACCGGTAATGCCTGCCCGAAACGGTCATGGAGCCGATACTATGGCAAGTGTGGCTAGCTACGCTGACTCGAGCACCGCACTTCCCGACCGGATTACTTCGCGCGACGACGTGGTGAAATGCCTGGACCTCGTGGTCGCCTTTTATGACCGCACCGAACCGTCCAGTCCGATTCCGCACCTCGCCCGCCGTGTACGCCGGATGGTGCATATGGATTTTGTTGAACTGATGGAAGATCTCGCCCCGTCGGGATTGAAGGAATTCCGGCTTCTTGCCGGCGTTCCCGATGCCAAGAAGACGGTCCAGAAGGATGAAAGGTAGCAAGCCATGCCAGCCGAAAGCAAAGCGAAGGTCATCGAACGCAATCGAGCGCCGCGGGTGCAGATCGCCTATGATGTGGAAACCTACGGCAGTCCGACGACAATCGAACTGCCGTTCGTCATGGCCGTGATGGCCGACCTTTCGGGCGCTTCGCAGACCAAGGAAGCGATGAAGTCGGTGCTGGACCGCTCCTTTGTCGAAACCGACGCGAACCGGTTCCCACGTTTCATGGAAGCGCTCGGACCGCGCGTGAAAGCCCGCGTGAAGAATACGCTGCCCCAGGCTGAGGGCGCCGAGCGCGACGAGGAACTGGCGCTTGATCTTACCTTCACCAAGATGGGCGATTTCGCACCAGACAAGATCGCCGAGCAAGTTCCGCAATTGGCCGAAATCCTCAAAATGCGTCGCCAGCTCGAGGAACTTCTCGGCTTCATGGACGGTCGCGTCGACGCCGAAAAGCGCATTGCGCAACTTCTCAATAACGAGCCGCTTCTTGGCAGGATCGCCAGCCAGGCACTGGCCGACGACGATAAGGCAGGGGAATGACCATGGCCGAACAGCAAAAGACTGCCGCCGTCACCGCCGCGGCCGAAGCCATCGACCTTGGCGAATTCAGCGACCTCCTCGAGAAGGATTTCAAGGTCAAGAAAGACGACAGCGAGAAGCTGCAGCAGCTCGTGCGCAATCTCGCGCTTGCGGCGCAATCGCGGTCCGATACCACCACCATCTCGTCCAATGCGATCAAGTCGATCAAGTCGCTGATCGCCGGGATCGACAAGATGCTGTCGGAACAGGTCAACGAGATCCTGCACGCGCCGGAAGTGCGCGAAATCGAGGGCACATGGCGCGGCCTGTGGTATCTCGTCAACAATACCGAGACGGATCAGAAGCTGAAGATCCGGGTGATGAACATTTCCAAGCAGCAGCTGGCCGACACGCTCGAAGATTATGAGGGCCAGATGTGGGATCAGAGCCCGATCTTCAAGAAACTCTATACGGACGAGTATTCGATGCTTGGCGGCGAGCCTATCGGCTGTGTGATTGGCGCCTACGAATTCTCCAACCACCCGCGCGATGTCGGTCTTTTGCGCAACATCTCCGGGATCTGCGCCTCTGCACACACGCCGTTCATCGCAGCTGCCTCGCCGCGCCTGTTCCGTATGGACAGCTGGCAGGAATTGCCGAACCCGCAAGACCTGCAGCAGATCGTCTCAAACCCGGCCTATGCCTCGTGGCAGTCACTGCGCGAGAGCGAAGACGCGCGCTACATCGGCCTGACCATGCCTCGCGTTCTGGCAAGGCTGCCGTATGGGACGGATACCGTTCCGGTGAAGAGCTTCACCTTCGAGGAGGAAGTGCAGGGCGATCACAACAAATATGTCTGGATGAATGCAGCCTTCCCGATGGGCGTGAATATAAACCGCAGCCACAAGCTCTATGGCTGGGGCACGCAGATCCGCGGCGTCGAAAATGGCGGCACGGTCCTCAACCTGCCGGTGCACAGCTTCCCGACCGATGATGGCTCCATAGCGATGAAATGTCCAACGGAGGTCGCCATCGACGACCGGCGCGAGGCGGAGCTGGCCAAGCTCGGCCTGATGCCCATCCTGCATCGAAAGAACACCGATCTCGCCGCCTTCATTGGCGCCCATTCGCTGCAGGACGACGAGACAAGGGCGGGACGGCTGGTCGACCCCGATGCGCAGGCCAACGAGCGGCTGAGCGCCAACCTGCCCTACCTTTTCCCGGTCTCGCGCTTTGCCCACTACCTCAAGGCGATCGCGCGCGACAAGGTCGGCTCGTTCAAGGAGCGCTCCGACATGCAGATCTGGCTGACCGAATGGATCAACCGGTATGTGCTGGCCAACCCGGCCTTTGCCGACGACAAGGCGCGCGCCAAGCGCCCGCTCGCCGCCGCCGAGGTTCAGGTGGACAGCGTGGAAGGGCGCCCCGGCTACTACAATGCCCGCTTCTATCTGCGCCCGCATTATCAGCTGGAGGGTATCAATGCCTCGCTCCGACTGGTTTCGGAACTTCCGTCGGTGAAGACTTGATTTGCAGCAACAACATCTTGGTTTTGAAAGCGGTGGAGAAAGAAAATGCCCACAAATACGAAGATTGATGGCTTTCTAAAGGTTCCGGATATCAAGGGTCCAAGCACTCGAGATGGCCATGAGGATGAAATCGAAATCCATGGCGTCGATTACAAGATGATCGCACCCTATGATCCAAATTCGCTCTCGCGTCGCGGTCGTGTGTCCTTGGGTATGATCAAGTTCACCAAGCACTATGACAAGGCTTCGCCCTACCTGAAAAAGGCGCTGTTCGAAAACAAGGCCCTGGACGAAGTCGTGTTTTCGGCACGGCGGACCATTGATGGCGAGACCAAGGATTACCTGGTCGTCACACTCACCGACGCCTCGATCATGGAATACGACATGTCGCAGGCCGAGGATGAGGAGGACCTGATCGAGGAAGAGGTCAGCTTTGCCTACAAGAAGATAAAGTTCGTCTACGACGACAACGACGAAATCGAAATGGATGTCTATGTCGGCAAGTGAGGCCCGGCGGCCCGGCGCGGACAAGTCGCTGGGTAGCGGCAGTTCGCGAGCAAAGCGCGAAGCAGTCCAGCCCTCTCTATGGGACCGCCTCGTAAACGATCTGCCGGGTATGACTTCCGAGATAGACGGGCTGCGCCAGGCCTTGCAGGACGAGCTTGGCGCGGAGCGGCTGGACAATCTGGTTGCGGCCAGTGCGCGGCTCATCGACGCGGACGCGGAGTTGACGGCCGACCAGAAGCGGCGTCTGCATCGCCTGGCCTTTCAGAGCCAGCACCGCGCTGAAATCGAAAGCCGCGGCGTGGTGGTGTCGGCTCGTGTGCTCAAGGAAGCCGTGCGGCGCGACGTCGAGGCCTTGTTCAACACCGAGCGCTTCGAGGCCATTCCGCTTCTTTCCGATCTTGAAAGCGAGCAGGCCGCGGACAACCCCCCGGGGCTCGCTGATTTTCCGGAGGTGCGTCGCAGCGTCGTCAATTACGGCGTGCCTTCCTTCTCGGGCCGTTCCTCCCGCGACTTTGATCGCGAGGCCCTTGCGCGCGAGATCCGCTCGGTGCTTGCCACCTTCGAGCCGCGTCTCAAGGACAGTGCAACAAAAGTTACGGTAACCCTTGGCGACAAAACCGTGGGCCTGAAGATCGAGATAGATGCGGTGTTGATCATGACGCCGACGCCCGAACGCATGCGCCTGCGCACCACGATCAATCTCGATAACGGCTTGGCTCGGACCGAATTTAGGGAACCCTGAGATGGACCGGGTCTTCGTAGAATATTACGAGGAGGAACTGACCCATATCCGTGCCCTCGCGGCAGAATTTGCCGACATGCATCCGGCGGTGGCGCGCAACCTTTCACTCGACACGGTCCCCTGTCCGGACCCCTATGTCGAGCGGCTGCTTGACGGCGTTGCTTTCTTGGCCGCGCGGACCCGGCTCAAGGTCGATGCGGAACGCTCGCGTTTCTCGCGCGCCGTCCTTGATGTTCTCTATCCCGATCTTCTGACGCCGGCGCCGGCAACGGCCATGGTGGTGCTCAAACCCGGCCAGCAGGTCCAGACAATGATTGGGGGCCATGTCGTCAAGCGCAATACGCGTCTGGTTTCCAGCCTCCAGCCTGGCCTGTCGACGCGTTGCACGTTCACGACTGCCCAGGACATTACCCTGTGGCCGATAGCCATCACCTCGGTCGGCTATTTTCAGGATCGCAGCGCCTTGGTGGCAGCCGGCATCACGCGGATCGGCGGTGTGGATGGCGAGGCGGCGCTTCGCATCACGCTGGCTCGTACCGGAAAAGGCAAGCTCGACGAACTGTCGCTCGACCGGCTTGATCTCTATTTTGCCGCGCGCACCAAGGCACCGCTGCTTTTCGACGCGATTTTCGGCGCCTGCTCGGCCCTTGGTACACGACCGGAAGGCAAGGCCAACCCGATATCGGCGTTGCCGGTACCTAAAATGGTCGGCATCAGCGATGACGAGGCGCTGATGCCTCGTACACGTCCGACGTTCGAAGGATACCGTCTTCTGCGCGAATACTTCATGATGCCGGAGCGCTTTCACTATGCTCGGATTTCGGGGTTGCAGCCCATTGTGCGCAGATGCACAGCCGAGCTCGAGATCATCTTCATCTTTAGGCGTCCGGTGCCTGAACTTGCCGATCTGACGGCGGCCGATTTTGAACTTTTCGCAACGCCGATCATCAATCTGTTCGAGCGTGAGTGCAACGTCGTTGAGCTCGATCCGCGCAAGACGCGGCAGGTGCTGCATGCCGACCGCACGCGAGCGCGGGACTTCGAAATCTATCGGGTTATCCGCGTCGAGGACGCCGACAGTGAGGGGAGCGACGCCGCAATCCCGGAGCTCTTCAGCCTGGGACAGAACCGCGGCAGCGGTTGGGTTTATTCCACCGAACGGCGCCCACGCCGCCCGACGGAGGAGGAACGGCGCGACGGCCTCACCCGCACTTCATACACGGGCGACGACGTTTTCCTGGCGATTTCACGCCCCGCGGAAAGTCCGCCGAACCGGCCGCTGAAGCGCGTCGACATCGTGGCGCTCTGCACCAACCGCGATCTGCCGATCCTTGACGACAACCCTACCTTGACGCTGGAAGCCGGCGATCCGGTCGAAACAATCCGGCTTCTCGGCGCATTGCGCCCGCCTCGCCCAGCCATCCCCGCAGCGTTGCCGTCGGGCGCGGCGGGTGAATCGCGAGCCGACAATCTCGCCTGGCGGCTTGTATCGCAACTCGCGCTCAACTTCTTAAGCCTTGCAAACGAAGGTCGCGGCGTCGATCCGCTGCATGCGCTGCTTGAGCTATACGCCGACAGGGGAGACCCGAGCCTCGCCCGCAATGTGCACTCGATCGTGCGCATCGATTCCCGGTCGGTCATCGAACGACTGCAGATCGATGGGCCGATGTGCTTCGGACGAGGCACGGAGGTGACATTGCATGTCGATCAATCGGTCCTGGCGGGGCAGAGCACCTTGCTGCTTTCGGCCCTGCTGGCACGGCTGTTTGCCCGTCATGCCGGAATAAACGGCTTTGTGCGAACTCGCACATGGCTGCTGCAGAAGCAGGAGGATGTGCCATGGCCGATGACGCCCGGCAATCGCTACCTGATCTAGACAAGCCTGGTCGGTCCGAAGAGCTGTCGGATGCGTTCGACTTCTTCGAGCTGTTGCGCCGGCTCGAACGGAGAGGCGGGCTGTTCGGCTATTCCGGCCCGCCGGAGCGCGAACCCTCGCGGCTCGGGCAGCATGTCCGTCTCAGCTTTTCCGCCAAGGACCTGGCAGAATTCCGCGAAGCGAAGGACAAGGTCCCCGCCCGGGTTACAGTCGCCAACATCGGGCTGATGGGACCTGAAGGTCCGATGCCTTTGCATTTGACGCGCTGGGTGCTCGATCGTCTGTCGCAGCGCTGGTTCAGCGGCGCCGATTCACAGCAGACCAGCGACACGACGTTCATCGACTTCGTCAACATTCTTCAGCACCGTATGATCGCCCTGTATTATAGAGCGTGGGCGGATGCGCATCCGGCGGTTCAGGTCGAACGCGCGGTCGGTGGGCGCGTTCGCGCCATGCTTGAAGCCATGGCAGGGATAGGGCTTCCCGGCACCCAGAACGCCGATCTGGATGCCGTGAAGCTGCGCCAGGCCGCTTCGCTTGCCAATCAGGTCGACGGCCCTGAGCGGCTGACGCTATTTCTGGCAGAGGCGTTCAAGGTGCCGGTCCAGATCAGGGAGTTCATCGCTGCCTGGATAACCATACCAGCCGCGCTTCAGACCCGCCTTGGCAAAGCCTACGCGGGGCTTGGTCGGGGAGCGACGATCGGTCCGCGCGTCTTCAACCGTCAAAGCAGGCTCGAGCTCCGCGTCGGCCCACTGGGCTATGAGGACTTCAAGGCGTTCCTGCCGGGCGGTCAACGCCTCAAATTATTCAAGCAAGCCGTTGGCGACATGGTTGGCGAATCGCTCGACGTCGATCTGCGCATCGTGCTGGCGCGCGATGCCGTTCCGCCGCCGCGTATTGGAACCGTGCAACTCGCCCGGACCGCGTGGCTTGCGCGGCCCGCTGAAAGGGGCGATGCTGACGACATGCAGCTGCGGACATTAGTCGGCTGGCGGCAGGAAGGGGCGGAGGTCGCGGCATGAGTCTGCTGCTGACGCTGGAGCAAGGGCCACGCACCCAGGCGGTACGGCAGGCCTGGCTTGACGAGGGGGAACTGGTGATCGGCCGCAGCGCGGACGCCGGCTGGCAGATCGACGATCCCGACATGTTCGTTTCACGCGCCCATTGCAGGATCACTGGTGGGCGCGACGGATATTTCGTCACCGATACCTCGAGCAGCGGATTGTTCATAGACGACTCCGACAGGCCGCTCGGTGCCGGCAAGTCGACGCGCCTTCGCAATGGAATGCGGCTGAGACTGGGCGACTACATCGTGTATGTCGATCTGCAGACGTCGAGCCCTCAAGCCACATCTGCAGCAGCCGCAGCGCCAGTTCCGGAGCGCTCGCGGCCGGCGTCTCGGGCACCGGTCAGCATCGGCCGGGACGATTTCTTTTCAGCCGCCATGGAAGAAGAGCCGCAGCGGCCACGTCCAGCCGAGCTGCCTAACCCGTTCGAGCAGCCGATCCCGGGTGCGTTTGAACGCGCCAATTCCAGACAGCGAAGCTCGCCTGCTTTCGACGACCCGTTCAGCCTCGATCCGGTTTCAACGCCCCTGTCAAAAAGCGCCGACGCCTACCTGGAACCAGACAGCACCCCCAGCCACGCGGACCCATTCGGCCTCGACCCTATGTCGTCCCCTAAAGGCGCAACGGAGCCCGCGACGGCAAAGCTGCCGGAATTCAATGACGACTTCGGTTTTGGTCCAGCCGCGGCGCCCAGCCCGGGAAGAGATGCGGGCTCGACCGGTCAGCGCGAGCGCGACGCCCACCCACTGCAATCGGGCAATCCCTTGGAAGTGCCCGTGCGAGCGGCAGATGCCCCTCCCCCAATGCGGGCAGGCGCAGCCGCCAGCCCCGCCCGCCAGCCGCCTGCGAGGCAGCACGCCGACATGGCGCTTCGCACCGCATTCCTGCGCGGCATGGGCGTCGCGGAAGCCGATTTTCCCGGGCGCGACGCCGTCGCTGAGATGGAAAAGTTCGGCCGCGAATACCGGCTTATGATGGAAGGATTGATGCAGCTGCTGCGCAAGCGTGCCGAAGAAAAGGGAAATGCCCGCGTTGCCCAGACAATGGTCGGAGCCTCCGAGGTCAATCCACTCAAGTTTCTGCCGACTGTCGACGACGCAATCGTGACGCTTATCGCCGAACGTAGCCCCGGATTTCTCGCCGGCGAAGCGGCTATCGCGGATGCGGTTCGCGATCTGGCACAGCATCACGTGCGCGCCTGGCGCGGCGTGCAGGCTGCCTTGCGGCGGATGGTCGACCGTTTTGAGCCGGCAGCCATCGAAGAAGAGCTGAAATCGAGTTCCGCGATCGGCACGCTGTTGTCGGGCGGGCGCGGCGCCAAGCTGTGGGAGCTCTACCAGAAACGCCATCGTGAAATCGCCGAGAGCGCGGAAAAGAGCTTTCTCGGCGAAATCGGCGCCGATTTTCGGGATGCATATGATGAGGAGTAAGACATGATCGATCGACGCGAATTTATCGTTGCCTTGGGTGCGACCGGGCTGCTTACGGCCTGTCAAAGCGCCGGGCCGCCAAAACCGTCGGTCATCACCGTGAAGCTGACAGGAGCGGCCGGCATGAACCCTGGACCAGGCGGCGGCGACCGGCCAGTGACGGTGCTGGTCATGCGGCTGCGCAGCACCGGTAAGTTCAACTCCGCCGACTACTTTGCCTTGCAGGGGGATGCCGGCTCGCCACTGGCAGGCGATCTCATCGGGTCCGACCAGATTGCCGTCGGGCCTGGAAAAACCGCGACCAAGACCATTACAGTTGAACCGGATGCGACGGCCCTGGGCTTCGTTGCACTTATCCGTGAGCCTGGCGGGCGAAACTGGCGGACGACCAAATCGGTTTCGCCCGGATCAAACTTTACGATCAATGTCACACTCGGCAGCGGCGGCATTTCCGCCTGACGGCCAAGGCAAGGAGAGCTCGATGCAGAGAGTAGCCGGATGAGCGATGCAAACAGGGTGCTGTGGTCCGAGGGCCTTTTTCTGCGGACCCAGCATTTCCAGCAGCAGGATCGTTTCTTCGAGGCGACTGTGCGCGGCGCGTTGCGGGCCGGCCAGCTGCATACGTTCGGCTTTCAGCAATTGACCCTGGATAAGGCATTGCTCGATGCCGGCCAGATCTCGATCCTGTCTGCACGAGGCATTTTCCCGGACGGAACCCCCTTCTCCATTCCGGATCTGATGGACGCGCCGCGTCCGCTGCCGGTCACCCCGGATACAGGCGCCGGCCCGGTGCTGGTCGCCTTGCCGCTCGAGCCGGCCGGCGGCGTTGGCTTCGATCCGGCGCATGCGCCGCCCAGCGGTGCGCGCTATCATGGACGGATCGTTTCGGTGCGCGATGCCGTCCAGGGCGGTTCAGACCCCGAAGAAATCGAAATCGCCCGGCCGCAATCGCTGTTGCTTGCACCCGGCAAATCGGTCGGCGGCTATACCGCCCTGCCGATAGCCGACATCAAGGGGGTTCGTGCCGATGGCGGCGTTTCGCTGGACGAGACGTTCCTGCCACCGGCATTGGTTACCGGTGCAGTGGCCTGGTACCGGCAACTGCTTCTGGAAGTCGTCACAGGCCTCGACCAGATCGCCGAGGCGCATGGCAAGATGGTCATGGGCGGGCCAGGGCGCAGCGTCGAAGACCTGTTGATGCTCAACCTCGCCAACGCGGCGCGTCCGCGACTGGCCCATATGCTGGCGCAGGATGTCTTCCATCCGGCCGAACTTTACCTGGAACTGGCCGGGCTTGCCGGCTCGATGGCGACCTACGGCTCGAGCGCGCGGCGACTGGGCGAGCTGCCGGCTTACGATCACATGGCGCCCGGCCCACCGTTTTCGGCGCTGGCGGATGCATTGCGCTCACTGATCCTGAGCCTGCGTTACATCGAGCCGAAATCGCGTGCGCTGCCCGTCATGCGCCATTCGACCAATGTTTGGAAAATCCGCATCGACAATCCGAAGCTGCTGGTGGCCAGCCGGATCGTCATCCGGGTCGGTTCGGAACTGTCGGAGGACGCGCTACGCAAGATATTCGTCAACCAGGCGACCGTGGGCTCGGCTGATGAGTTCGAGGGCCTGTGGAAGTCCCGCCTGCCCGGCATCCCGCTGAAACCGCTTCATTCGCAACCGCGCGAGATTCCTTACGACGGCGATCGGCTGTGCCTTGAGCTCGACCAGAAAAGCGAGCACTGGGCATCGCTGCTCGGTGCCCCAGGCTTCGTTATTGGCGTTTCGGGTGTACTGCCGAGCGAACCGCAGGTGGACTGCTATTCGGTGAACAGGTGAAACCATGAGCCGGGATGATCCTTTCGGACTGTCGGAGGATCGCGAACGCACTCGCATCAGGCTGACCGGCACGCCGATGCCGCGACCGATGGCGGCATCCTTGCCGGGCGGGCCGGTTAAACGCTCGCGCACCCACCCGAACGGCCTTGTCAACGCCTTTGCGCCCCTGCTCGAGTTTGCGCCTGAGCTTGAAAGCGCGCTGCCACCAGAGATTCCGGAAGTGTTACGCACACGGCTGCTCGAAGAACTGGTTCGGGCACGCGACACGGCAATGGCGGCGGGGTCATCGATGGAGCGGGCCGATCAGGCAGCATGGGTGGTGGCGGCCTTGCTCGACGATCTGGCCCTGAACACGCCCTGGGGCGGGGCCAGCGCATGGCCGCGTCAGCCGCTTGTGGTCATGTTGCGCGGCGACGTCGACGCCGGCACGCAGTTCTTCACACGGCTCGACGAACTGGAACGCCATCCGAACCGCGATCGCGAATTGCTGGAACTTCAGTATGACTGCCTGGCACTCGGTTTTCGCGGCAAGTATCGCGTGCCCGGCCGGTCGGGCGATCGCTCGCTCAATGCCGTTCGTGTGGCCGCGGCACGTTTCCTGCGCGATGCCGACGCCGAGAATGGACCGCTGTCGCCGAACTGGAAAGGCGTCATCGCATCCGACGAGCCGCAGCGCTTCATCGTTCCGATCTGGGTGATGGCCTTGGCCGCGGCGGTCATCGCCACCGCGACCTATGTCGGGCTCTCGATGGGACTAAGCAGCCAGGCGGTGGAGCTTTCAGCGCTGGTCCGCGCATTGCCGCCGCCGACCCGTGGCGACATCAGCCGCGTATCGCCAACCGCCGATGTCCCGCCGCCGGAGACTGTGGATTTCGCGCTGCTGCCCGAATTTGAGGCCGGCGCGCCGGGCAATCTCAGATCGGCTCTGAGCGGCATGGAGAGCGTTTCGCTGGCCAAGCTGGTCATCCAGGCCTCCAACCCGGAACTGTTCCAGTCGTCGCGGCCAACACTGACCGAGGGATTCGAGCCGCTGATCGGCTCGATCGCCAAGGTGATCCTGGCCAATCGTGACCTGATCGGCAACATCACTGTGGTCGGACATACGGACGGGGTTCCTCTGCAAAGAACCAATCCGCTGTCGACCAACCAGCGACTGTCAGAGGCTCGCGCCCAGACCATTGCCGACATGCTGATACAAAACGGAGTGCCGCAGGAACGCGTCCATTCCGAGGGCCGGGCAGCGACGGATCCAGTGGCCGATGACGGCACGCGCGAGGGCCGGGCCCTGAACCGGCGCGTTGAGGTGCTGGTCGAAAAGAGGCTGTGAGATGTTCATCCTGCGCTTCCTCTGGGCGGTCCTGACATCGCGCTGGCTGTGGACACTGATTGGCATCACGCTGCTTTCCTTTGTGATCTGGGTATTCGGGCCGATCGTCAGGGTCGGACCCTACGACCCTTTCGCCTCCGACAATGTGCGCATCGTCATCATCGCGCTGCTGGTCATCTTCTGGCTGATCTGGCTGATCGCTGCCCAGCGTCGGGCGATCCGTGCCAACCGTATGTTCGTCGCCGAAATCGCCGCGCCGGCGGTAGAGAAGCCACTCAGCCCCGGCGAAGAGAATGTCGCTGCCGTCGGAGCCAAGTTCGGCGAGGTCATGGCCGAGTTGAAGCGCCGCAAACTGGGTGGTCGCAAGTTCCTGCGCGAGATGCCCTGGTACGTGATCGTCGGACCGCCGGCCACCGGCAAGACCACGGCCTTGCGCCAGTCGGGGTTGAATTTTCCGATCGACCTGACCGACGACCTGCAGGGGGTCGGCGGCACGCGCAATTGCGACTGGTTCTTTTCGGAGAGTGCGGTTCTGATCGACACTGCAGGCCGCTATGTCCAACAGGAGAGCCAACCCGACGTCGACGCAGTGGAGTGGCTGGGCTTCCTCGACCTTTTGAAGAAGCACCGGGGCCGTCGGGCGCTCAACGGTGTGATCGTCGCGCTTTCGATCGATGTGCTTTCGGAGGGCGACGACGCCATCAAGGCGCATGGCCGCAAGATCCGCCGTCGGCTGGCCGAGCTCAACGATCGCCTCGAAATCCGCCTTCCGGTCTATCTGATGCTGACCAAAGCCGACCTGATCAAGGGGTTCGAGGCATTCTTCGGCGGTTTGTCGACGGCTGGGCGCGAGCAGGTCTGGGGGACTACGTTCGCACTCGACGCGCATGTCGATGCAAAGACCATCGAGCGGGAAATCGCGATGTTAGCAACCGAGCTCGAGCGGCGGCTGGTGCCCCGGCTGGAGGACGAAGACAAGCTTGCTGCCCGCGCCGAAATCTTCAGGTTTCCCGCCCAACTCGCCAGCCTGTCCGAGCCGATCCAGGTACTGATCGAGGCGATGTTCGGCGAAAGCCGGTATGAGGAGGCCGCTTGGCTGCGTGGCCTTTATCTGACGTCGGCGACCCAGGAAGGGGCGCCCATCGATCGGCTGACCGCAGCGCTGTCTGCCTCCTTCGGCCTTCCGCCGCGCCGGGCGTTGGCCGCGCCGCGTGTCGAAAAACGCAGCTTCTTCCTAAAGAACCTGCTTACAGAAGTCATCTTCAAGGAAGCCGGCCTAGGCACCTTCGATCCGCTGGCGCAACGCCGCCGCGCCTGGATCTGGCGTGGCGCGGCCGCCGCATGTGCCGCAGCCGCCCTGCTGGTCAGCGGCCTATTCACCTGGTCCTACTACGACAACCGCAACGCGATCACGGCCCAGGCAAGCCAGTTCGAGGCGCTGCAAACGCCACTGACCTCGGCCGCGGCAAACCCGGCATCCGTAGAACAGCCTGCCATCGATGTCGCCCTCGGTGCGATGGATGAGGTCGCAAATGCCCGCACCCCGCCGCCTGGCGCAGCACAGGATTTGCTGGGGCCATCAGCCTCGGCGGAACTGGTGCGGGCACAGACCGACACTTACGACCATGCTTTGCGTAACGTTCTCGAGCCGCACATGGTGGCGCTGCTCGAAGCGACGATGTGGCGGCAGATCCGCGATCCGGACTTCATGCTTGGCGCGCTGAAGACCTATCGCATGATGACCGGCCTTTCTCAGATGGATCCAGACTTCGCCCAGAGCTGGTGGGTCAACAGTCTGCCTGAATTCGCCGCGGCTGCCCCCTTTCCGACAGCTGACGCCGAAGAGCACCAGCTTGCCGCGATCCGTCGCATGGCGGTTGACGCCAGTTATATCGCCCCGGACCAGGCACTGGTTGCAGAGGCACTGAAAACCGTCTGCACGATTTCCTTGCCGGCGCGTGCCTACAAGCAGCTGCTGGCCGACCCGGCGGTGGCTGCGCTCAAGGAATGGATTCCTGCCAACTTCGCCGGCCCCAACGGCGCCAAGGTCTTTGCGCGGCGTTCCGACAAGACGCTTCGGGTCGGCATTTCGGGAGCATTCACCTATGCCGGCTTCCATGACGCCATTCTCGACCGGGTCGAGGATGTCGCCGCCCAGGCAGCACTCGACCGGGCGGTGTTCGCCGGCGGTTGCTCGGAAAATTCCGAAGCCTCGGTGTCGGCGCTGTCAGAGGATATTCTGAAGCTTTATTACGACGACTATATCGCGCAATGGGACAGCTTCCTGCGCGACATGAGGCTCGCGCCATTGACCGACCTCAACGTCGCCAGTGAGAACCTCAAGGATCTTTCAAGCGCCGACTCCGCGCTGAAGCGCCTGGTTACCGCGGTGGTCCAGGAGACCGAGCTTACGCGATCCGATGAAGCGCCGACAAACGACAAGGCCGCGGCGGCAGGTGGCTCGAAACTGCTCGGCAAGCTGGGCAAGCTTGGCAAGATCGTAAAAACCGGAGCAAAGCTTTTGCCGCGTGCGGGCTCCGCCGACGAAGTGGATCTTACCGGCAGTCTGGTGGCCGAGCATTTCAAACCGCTCAAGGGTGCCGTTGCCGAGGTCGAGGGCCAGCCGCCGGCGCTCGACGCCGCCATCGTCGCGCTCACCGCACTGTCCAACGTGCTGCAGACGGTGACGGCCAATCCCGATCCTCAGGACGCCATCAAGAAGCAGGGCGGCCTCGCCGAACTGACTGGAGCGGTTGCCAGACAGGCGCAGATCCTGCCCGACCCGATCGACGATTGGTTGGGCGGCATTGCCGGCGATACCAGCGGCCTGACGCAGAAGGCGGTCACCTCGGAGCTCAACGCCATCTGGCGCGCCGACATCCTGCCGTTCTGCCAGGCAGCACTCAACAACCGCTATCCTTTCAGCCCGGACAGCGCCGTCGACGTCAATATCCGCGACTTCGCCCGCCTGTTCGGACCGGCAGGACTGATCGACACCTTCATCAACGACCACCTGATCAGCTATGTCGACACGTCGGCGCAGCCATGGAAATGGCGCGCTGATTTCGGCCTCGACCCCCCGGCTCTGGCCGCGTTCGAGCAGGCAAGGCGGATCCGCGATGATCTCTTTCCGGGCGGTACAGGCCCGCTGATGAGCTTCACGCTCGAACCGAAGGATCTGTCGCCCAATGTCGCGCGCGTGACGCTCAATCTCGATGGCCAGAACCTCGTCTATTATAACAATGCAACAAGGCCGCAGCCGATGACGTGGCCCGGCAAGGACGGCACAGGCGTCATCTCGCTGGCCTTCCAGCCGATCGATGGCTCGCCCGAAATCTTGCTCAACGAGACCGGCAGCTGGGCGTGGCTGAGAATGTTGCGCAGCGGTCGCTTCACAGGCACCTCGCTGTCGGACGTCTACAGCCTGCGCCTTGGCACCCAAGGCATGTACGCCGATTTCCAGCTCAAGGCCGCCAGCGTCGAAAACCCGTACAACCTGCAAATGTTCAAGAAATTTTCATGTCCGCCGCAGATATGATCCTGCCCGGCTTTTACGGCAAGATGCCTGCCACCGGCGATTTCGTCACGCGGCGGCTGCCCGGGGATTTTGTGCGCGTCTGGGACCGCTGGCTGGCGCAGCACATCGTGCCGCTGATGGGCTCGGAAACCTGGCCGCGCGGCACGGCGCTACGGTTCCTAACGGGTCCGGGCTTTGTCGGCGCGTCGGCGGGCATTATCTTGCAGAGCGTCGATAGGGTTGGCAGGCAGTTTCCGTTGAGCGTCGTCGCGCAGCTTCCTGAGGCTTCCGTTCAACTGGCTCGCGCCGATGCGTGGTTTGCCGGGATTGAAGAGACTGCCTTTGCCGCCCAGCGGGGCGAGCTGACGCCTGACGAACTGGATACAGCGCTGGGCGCCCTGCCCGTGCCAACCGTCGAACCGGGTGAAGAGGTGATCGGCGATATGGTGATGTGGACTTCGCATTCGGACATTTTCGACATTGATCCGAGGTCACCGCAAGCGACGCTGGAGCAGATCTTTGCGGCAAGCTGGGAGACCAGCTGATGTTCGTCAGCCAGAACACCACGCCGTTTCTCGCCGAGACCTTTCCCTACCAGGACAAGCATTGCGTGAAACATTGTGTGGCTGTCATTCGTGCCACGTTCGATGTCGATGCCGACGGAAACTGCACGCCCAGTAAGGAGCAGTCGCCCTTCGTCTATGCCGACACCCACTATGGCGATCCGGAAGTCACCTCCATTCGCGTCGAGACCGACTTTGCCCCCGTCAAGCCGAAATGCGAGGTTCTGCTCGACGCGATGGCCGTCGCCCCGAAAGGGCGGCAGGCGGAAGCGATCGAGGTGCGATTGGTTGGCCCGGGACTGGACAAGCGCGCGGTGGTCAGCGGACAAAGGCGCTGGTTCCGAGGCGGGCTCGGCATCCAGGCTTCACGGCCCCACCCCTTCACGTCAATGCCGCTGGCGTGGCACCTCGCCTTCGGCGGCACAGACCGGACCGATCCCGATCCAGCGCAGCATCGAAGCGACGCCGTCAACCCGATCGGCAGCGGCTACCTTGCCGGCCAGGGCAACATCGACGGCACGCCGCTGCCCTGTGTCGAGCACCCGCAATCGCGGATGCGCATCTGGAACGACCGGCCGCGCCCTATCGGCTTCGGGCCGGTGCCGCGCTTTGCGAAAGAACGCGCGCGCTATGCCGGCACCTATGACAAGCACTGGATGGAGAACGTCCTGCCATTCCTGCCGCAGGATTTCGACGACCGCTACTTTCAGGCGGCGCCCGAGGACCAATGGCTGGACAAGCTTGGCGAAGGCATGGTCTTCGGCTGCCTGGGCATGAACGAGAGCGGCAAGTTCAAGGTGAAGCTGCCGGCGATGTCGGTACCGGTACGGTTCATGTTCAACGACAGGACCGAGCACAAGGTGGCGGCGCCGGACACGCTCAACATAATGCCGCATGCGGGGAGGATCGTTCTAGTCGGACGGGTGGGCGTAAAGTTGCCGCGAAAATTCGTGAAACTGCAGCAGGTGCAGGTGGGCAGAGAGCCGAAGCGGATCAACGCCAAGCCGCATTACGCCGGGTTGAAGGAAGCCGTGGCGGCGCTAGCCGCAACGCGCAGGAAAAGATGACCGCTATCTCCTGCATCAGCCTCGTCTGTCCGGTCGGCTACACCCCGGCAAGTGCCATTGCCGCGATGCGGGCGAAGATCGCCGTGTTCGAGGAGTTGCCGTACCGGGACAACGGCGGTCAGCCGCTTCGCGGCGCTGTGGTCGACGCAATTCTGCCCGAGACGCGCGGCCGCAGCCGCCTCCAGGCGCTGGCCCGGTTCGCTGTCGAACATATAGATGAAAAGGTTGCGGCCCTGCTCCCGTGGGGCGAGATGCCGTTCCTCCTGTGCATGCGCGATGCCGGCATGGCCGGCGCCCGCATAAATGGCATTCTGTCCGGGCTTGCTGTGCCCGGCGGAGCGCCGTTGGTGGGATCACGCACATTCCAGATCACCCATGGCCAAATTTCGGCTTTTGTCGCGATAGAACAGGCGCGCAAGCTGTTGGATGAACGCGACGCGGATGCCTGCCTCGTCATGGCGATCGACAGCCTGATCGACGCGCGCTCGCTCAGTTGGCTCGACGACCGGATGCGATTGAAGACGAGCGACGTGACGGATGGCCTCCTCCCCGGCGAGGCGGCCTGCATTCTGGTCGTCAGCAAACGTCCGATCGTCGAGGGGGCTTTGCGGCTGCGAGGGCTGGGCCTCGCTATCGAAACGGCAACCCCCAGCAACGAGGAACCATTCCGGGCGGATGGACTTGGCGCGGCAGTGAAAGCGGCGCTCGCCGAGGCCGGCGTGCAGATGCACGAAATCGCGTTCCGTCTCAGCGATGTCGCGGGCGAGTCCTACGCCTTCGAGGAACTTGTTCTGGCGCAGCTTCGCAACATGCGCCAGACGCGACCGGAGCAGCCCGTGTGGCATGCCGCCGACTGCATGGGCGATTGCGGAGCGGCGGCTGGACTGATCCAGTTTGCCTGGGCCGAGCAAGCATTCAAGCGCGGCTATGCGCCCGGCAACCTCGCGGCTTTGCATGGTAGTTCGATGGCATTCGGCGGCCGGGCTGCCGCCGTGGTTTCGGCCTGAGGGGAGCGAAGATGACAAAGAACGTCTTTGCCGGAATGTGGGAGATCGCCGCCGAGAACGGCATGAACAAGTCAATCGCGCGCTTCCCTGACGTGTGCATGTCGCCGCCCTCGCCGCCGGCCGGGCCGATCCCGATCCCCTATCCGGACACCTCATTCTCCAACAATCTCAAATCTGCTTCATCCACGGTGAAAATCGGCGGCAAAGGCGCAGCGCTGGCACAGAAGTCGTACTACAAGGAATCCGTGCTGGGTGATGAAGCAGCGACCCGCACATTCGGCGCAAACGTCGTGACGCACCAGATTACGGGCAAGACCTATTTCCAGGCCTGGTGCATGGACGTGATGTTCGAAGGCAAAAATGTCTGTCGGCATTTCGACATCACGACGAGCAACCATGCATCCTCGGCGACGACCACGGCGCCTCTTGCAACCATTGAGACAATGAGCCCCGCCGACCAGGATGCCCTGTTGGACAAGGGAATCTGCCCTTGCTGCAAGGGGCCGGTACATAATCCGGAGCAGAAGAAGGGTAACAACATTACTGCGGCAGAGTTCTACAAGCCGAATTTGGCTCAGAATAGAAAGGCGACCGGCAATCCGGTGGGAAAGGATATCGTTGAACGAGCCCAGGCCGCGATAGACTCCATGGAGAAAATTCGGGAAGAAGCAAAAAAGGATGACTGTGAGGCAGCTATTCCTGAAGACAATCCTAATGACGCGTGCGGCCGCCATTATATAATCAAGAGCGCAAAGAACTCGCGTGAAGAGTTTACCGCGCAAGATTCCCCGCTAACGCCCGAGGATCATTATAACACGACCGGTCAGTATGGCCCCGCCGGCCCCTCAATCCTTGCACAGGCAAAGAAGATTCATGCTGCAAAGGATGGCACCAACGTAGCGATAATCGGGCACAAAACCGCGCTCGGCGCAGGGGGGTGCCCCGTTGGCGCGGGGAATCACCAGGGAGTCAGCGCAAAGTGCTCAAAGTACGAATCGGCGCTCGCGAAGGCACAGAGCGCGCTTGTCGACTTCCATCGCAAAGTGCACTTCTGAACACAGTCCCGGAATACCGAGAGCGGTGATCTAATGGCGAATGCAGATCTTCCTTCATTTCTCTACGGGACGTTCGACTGGAGGTTTCGTGGTCTCAACTTTGCACAGACACCTCCGAGCGGATTGCTTGGTCCTGCGGCGCTGGGAGATCGAAATCCCTGGATCGTTCTGGCCACTGTGGTGGAACTGGCCAGGCAAGGTGACCATTCTCACGCCCAGATCCTGAGCCGTTATTATGATGACAAGGACACCCCCGCGCTCTCTCGCGTTTCACTCATGCTGACGGGCGACCTGGCTCCGCAGTCAGATCTGGTCCTGCTGCAGCAGGCCTTGCGAAGTGTTGATCCAGGGGTCCGGATGTACGCCGCGGAAGGCGCCGCGCTTGCCGGTCAGATTTGGCTGATTGGCGACATGTTGCGTGCCTGGGAGAATGCCGAGGAAGCGCGCGACCATGAGGTAATCGGCTTCAGCATATGCGACTTGCTCGAAAAACCGGGAGGTGAGTTGGAGAGCTATGCCGACATTTTTCCATTCAAGGACGTCGACCAGGTACTTGCCGAGATTCCAGGGCTCAAAAACGTGGAAGAGCAACTTCGCCTTTTGGCCGAGGGTACTCCGGAATTCGTCCACAGAACGGAAGAAGCCTACCGTAATACCAGGTCGAAGCTGGCCAACGACGACGTCTTCATTTTCGAAGCGAACGTCTGGACAATGGAGAGCTTTGTTCGGCAGCTTCAGGATCAGATATCACAAGAAGTCGCTCCCGCCTTCTACAATTACCGGCACCGCTTTGAAGCGTACACGGGAATTGACTGCACGTCCTTCTTCAGAGGGGGTTCCGCCGATCGACTCGCGATAATGGCCGCGCTTGAAACATTCACCGAATCCAACGCGGCAGCGAACTATCTGCCTGGACGCCGATACTTTGCCGGACATCTCATCCCGCCCTAGCAATCGGCCGGGCATTGGTCTTGGCCCAAGTCTCAACCTTGTCGGCCAGCAGCAGAGCGGGCTGATCATCGCCGAAGTGTTCCGCGAAATTTGGTCCGATCTGTGCCGCGTCGTTGGCGAAAAGCTTTGTTTCCTCCCGCGCCACGGGAAATAACTCCAGAAACGACGAGCCTGCTGCGACGGCCAGGGCCGGTTCCCTCATCCGCTCAATAAGCCAGGGCAGAACCGCGCGATCGCCCAGCATGCCGATGCCCCGCACCGCGATCGGGGCCGTCTGTGATGATTTCATTAGCCCGCCCAGCCAGGCGCGCACCTCCTTTTCGGGTCCCGCCTTGACAGCGGCGCGTAAGGCGCTCAGCGCATCGGAGCCGCCGGCCACCGCAGAGCTGCGCAGCTCGGCTCGCGCTAGATCGCCAGAGCCGAGTTCCGTCAACGCCCACCCCGCCCAAAGCCGCACGGCATCGTCTTCCGCCTGCATCGCAGCCTCCATCTCCTGCGCAAGATCCGTGCGTTTCAGCTTTCCAGCCAGTCGCAGGCTGAGTGCACGTGTGTCCGAATCCGGGTCGCGGACGAGACGCTCAAGCAACCGCTTCGGATCGACACCATGTGCGACGCAGGCGGCAACGCCGAGGTAGCGCAGAAGCGCATCATGCGCACCCAGCCAGTCCCGCACGAGTTTCCCGATCTTCTGTGGCTTGTGCCAGGAAAATGCACCGACCAGACCTCGGCGTTCCCCAGCTTGCCGCCCCGCCTCGATCGTGCTGTCGACCCGCTTTGCGTCCTCCTGCTCAATCGCCATCCAGCCGGCGACGAAGAACTCGCCCTTGTCCGGGAAGTCCGCAAGCTGGCGATCCACGAACGGCCATGCCGCGCTACCGGCGATACGAAGGCCGTCGAGGTTGATCTCGAGGCGCTGCCCAATCTCGGCGATCACGGCCTCGTCGGGCGGATCCTCCAGGGACCAGGTGTCGCGCTGCGCCCACAGAAACGCCGCCTGCTCCACATGCTGGCGCACCACCTCAACCGCTATGCGTTGCGGCGACGCGATAAGCTGAGCGCTCACCGACGCCATCAGGAGACGGCCATCAATTCAGGTTGATCGAGCCACCGCGAATGCGCTGCGCGCCGCTGGCGTGGCTGATGATATGACCGCCGCGGATTGTGATGCGGCCATCGCTCTCCATGATGATTGTCGCCTTGCCGCAACGCAGCTCGAGTCTGTCGTTGGCGGTGATCCGCACATGGTCGCCGTCGCGCATGACATGGTGAGTGGCCGCCGCGCGTACTGGGTCGACGATGCGTCCAACGATCAGCGGCTTGCGCGGATCGCCTCCCTGGAAGAGCAGGGCGACCTCCCTGCCGATCATATCCGATGAGAGTTCGCACAGGCTACGCGCCGGCAAGGCCGTTTCGTCCGGATTACCCGGAAACACCACCAAAGGTGCGTCCTCGCCGAAACCAAGGAAGACACCGATGACAACCCCCTCAATGCGCTCACTGACTTCAACCATCTTCGCCCTCAATTCTCGTGGATCTTCGAGCCCTTCATGGTGATGTCGCCCGATGCCTTGATGTTGATCTTGCCGGAAGCCTTGACAGAAATATCCTTGCCCTCGATCGCGATCGTGCCGTCCTTTTTCATCATGATCTTCGCCGATCCGGTCTGGATCAAAATCTCGTCACCTGCGTCAATCACCAGTTTCTTGCCGACCTTGATGGTACTGTCCTCGCCGATGCTGATCCCGCTACCCTTTGCGATACCCAGCGTATGGGCGCCCCCGACGCTTGTGGAGTCGTCCGCGGCAATGCTCGCGCTGCGTGCCGCACCGATGCTGAAAGTCTGGGCGCTGCCAACCGTGACGCTCTGATCGGCACCGACATTGACGGTCTGCCCGGCCGCGATGTTCCAGCTATCGGAAGCCCCGATGTCGTGGCTTTGCGCCGAACCTACGGTCACCGACCGTGTCGCCCCGATCGTATTCGTCTGGACCGCGCCGACGCTGCGCGTCTCCGAGGCACCCACTGTATCGACACGCGCCGCGCCAACGGTGATCGTCTGGACGATCGCGACCGTCTGGGTGTGATTTGCGCCGATCGTCTCCGTCGAATTGGACCCAATACCGATGGTCTCGTTCGAACCAACCGTCAGCGAGCGGTTGATACCAACCGTCTCGGTATCGTTCGAGCCGATATCCGTCGTCTGGTCGACGCCGACCTTGACCGTCTTGTTGTTGCCGACGTCCTCGTCGAGGTTGTGGCCGACGGAGTGCTTGGCGTCGTGGTCGATACGGTCGGACTGGTCGTGCTGCACCAGCTTGGTGCGGTCGTTCTTGATCAGAAGGTTGTGGTCCTTCTGCGCCTGGAAATTGACCAGTTCGGAGCCGGCCTTGTCTTCGAACATCAGCTCGTTGTAGCCGCCGCCGCCTTTCGACGAGTCGGATTTCCAGCCGGATTGCGTGGCGCTGCCCGGCAGTCCGTAGGGCGGCATCTGCGAGGCGTTGTAGACCCGGCCGGTGATGATCGGCAGATCCGGGTCGCCTTCGATGAAGTCGACGATCACCTCCTGGCCGATGCGCGGGATCTGGATGAAACCCCAGCCGCTGCCGGCCCAGGTCTGCGAGACCCGCACGAAGCAGGAGCTGTTCTGGTCCTTCTTGCCGAGACGGTCCCAGTGGAACTGCACCTTCACCCGTGCATATTTGTCGGTGAATATTTCCTCGCCGGACGGGCCGACCACCGTCGCCGTCTGCGGGCCGCGCATGATCGGCCGTGTCGTGACCCGCGGCGGGCGATAGGCCAAGGCGGTCGGCGCCACGCCGAGGATCACCTTGAAGTTTTCGCTTTCGACATCGGCAAGGGCTCTGTAGCCCGGATCGAACAGCCTGTATTCGGCGCTGACCACCAGATACTCCTGGTTCTGGTCTTCGCGCGGAAAACCGTCCAGCTTGAACGTGCAGCCGGAATACAGGCCGCGCACGGTGCCGACTGCAGCAATGCGCTGGTGCACCGCTTGGATTTCCTCGCGCCGGATCGCCGCCAGGCTATCACCGCGGCCGACTTCCAGGTGGGCGCCGGGCTGACGGTAATTCTCGCCTGCGGCCAGCTTGTGATTGAACGGCTGGGCGGATTTGACCATCAGGTCAGCGCCCGGCTTCTTGAAATCATAGTCGGTATGGACATAGGCGCCCGGCCGCACCGAACTCCCCGGAATCCATTCGGTAATGTATTCGACATCGCGCCGGGAGCCCTGCCCCTCAAAGTGGTACGGCACTTTTTCATAGCCCGGCGCCGGCTTGAGCTTGTTCATGGCATCGGCGAGCACAAGCGTGTGCTTGCCCTCACCATGCTCGAAGAAATACAAGATGCCCTCGTGCTCGAGCAGCCGCTGCACGAAGTCCAGATCGGTCTCATCATATTGCACGCAATATTCGCGCGGCGGATAGGAACCTTGCAGGCGTTTCTCGAATTTTGCCGTGCTGTATCTCGAGAAAACCTCTTCGACGATTTCGATGACGCTCATGTTTTGGAAAATACGGCAGTCGGTAGTATTGCCGAGAAACCAGAGCCATGGCCTGACGACTGCTTCGTAATAGGCCAGTCGATCCTCGATCCGGGTGAGGCGAAACTCCGACACGATGCCGCTGAACCAGCGCTGGGGGTCGGCTTCACCTTCGATCGAGACGGGGCCACCCAGCATCTCCAGCGGATCGATATCGTGGCTGGGGCTCACGAACCCGACCGTATAGGCCAGACAACGACTGATCTCATCGCGCCCGACGAGATGTGTAAAGGTCAACAGTTCAGCGCCAACTGGCGTTTGCACAACCGTGGCACGTTGTTCACTTGGCATGGGTCGTGCCCCTCCTCGGCCTGGCGGCCGGCCCAGTGGATTTGAATATCCTAATCAGGAACTCGAAATCACATGAAACCCTGATGGTTGCCAGTCCATTTCGAGCGTACCACATGTTTGTTGTGCAGGCCAAAGCGGACCACGAATACTGTGATGCGTATTTTGGGATTAGCCACGCTAAAAACATGGAGTATCGTGTCGGCAAGGCCGCCAGCGATCACACAGGCGATTTCGCATGTTAATCAGTCTGCAGATCAGCAATGTCGATGCCCTGCCCACCGGCGTGGCGCCTGGCTACCGATCGCGTAATCGCAGCTTCAAAATCGGCCGCGAACATTGCGACTGGATCTTGCCTGATCCCGACAAGTTCATCTCAGGCCGGCATTGCCAAATCCGATACGAGGCAGGCGCGTTTTGGCTGCACGACATTTCGCGCAATGGCACTTTCATCAATGGATCGAGCCAACGCATCACCGGTCCGCGCCGGCTAGACCACGGCGACAGGCTCCTGGTCGGCCGCTACGTCATCTTTGTATCGATTGACGACGAGCATGCAACGCCAAGTCATCCGGAGGCCGACCGAGGTTCGACGCAACGACACATGCCGGTCGCGGCCGATCGGCTGCTTGATTCCGGAGGCGAGCCTCTCTTCAGTTCGGCAGAGCGATGGCTCGGGCAAGCACCGCCATCGACATCGTCGCTGCCTAGGGCCGTCCCCTCGACGACAGACGAGGTGCTGCGGGAAATTGCAATCGGCGCAGGCATCTCGCCGGAATTGTTGCAATTGCGTGATCCGCATGAAGTCGCTGCCGAAATCGGCGCAGTGCTTCGCACGGTGGTCGAGCAACTGGCCATGCTGCTGAAGGCACGTGCGGCTGCAAAGACATTGGCCAAGAGCCCACACCGAACGATGATAAGCTCCGCTGAAAACAATCCCCTCAAATTTGTCCCGGGCACCGACGACATACTCGAAATCATGTTCGCACGGCGCAGGGCCGGCTATCTCGATGCCAGGCACAGCGTCGAGGACGCGTTCCGCGATCTCAAGGCGCACGAATTTGCCACCTATGCCGCCATGCAAGCAGCGCTCTCGCGACTGCTTGACGACCTTTCGCCGGAAGCGATCGGCAAAAAGCTCCCGCCGACATCGTTTACCTCGAAGAAGACCCAAGCATGGGACGCTTTTGTCGGGACGTGGAGGAGCATGGAGGAAGCACACGAAAACGGCATGCTGGATATATTCTTGGCCTATTTCAGCGAAGCGTATGCAAAAGCTGACAAGCAAAAATAGACGGCAAAACAAACTGCGGCGCTTTAGCTGACGAAGAAAAGCGCGTCGGCGCACCGCATCATGTTCCAATCGACAACATCTGAGACTACGATCGCATACGACAGTTCGCCAAGCGGGTAAGCCTGATTGACCTGGGGGTCTGCGGCAGATGTCATATTGCGGCGCCATAGTTTCTTGTAGCTCCGGACCGCCTTGCCGGAAGGACCATTGCCTGTCCTATCCTGCCAGGAAAGATCTGGCGCCTCTCGCACGCGAGCGCGGACACTGCATGGCAGCGGCATATCGGCGATGAGCTCGAAGGACGATCCTTTCGGCCCGGTGGGCAAGACCGTCATCCGCCCACGGCTCGGGCAGAATGCGAAACCAGCCGCAAACGAACTGATCGCGAAGACCGTCGCGCCCTCGGATGTCAAGGAACCGACAGTTTTCGATCCTGACATAGGTCGGCATATGCCGCCGGACTGGACATCCGGAACCATTCTTTATCAGGGAGCATCGTCCGGTACAGCCGCCGGAGCCGAGGCAGCCGGGTCAAGGCCGACCATTCAGCAGGAGGTGCTGCTCGGCGCCGCAGACACGGTAAAATATTCGACGGCAAATCCGATCCTCGCTGCGTCAGCACCGTTGCTCGTCCTGTTCGGGCATCTCAGGCTCGTGCCGGTCGAAAGACAGGCGGCGCCATTGGCCGAACATATCGCCGATGCGATCGAGAGGTTCGACTGGACGCTGGAGAAGTCAGGGGTTCCCGAAGAGGATGCGCGGATCGCGAAGTTTGCCCTTTGCGAAACGGCCGACGATCTTGTGGGCAACCTGCCTTGGCCCGGCGAGGATACCTGGGCACAGCACAGTATGCTGTCGCGGTTCTTTCACATCGAGCCCACCGGCGCCAGCTTTTACGAAGCACTGAACAAGGTGCTGGCCAATCCTGAGCCACACTTAGACCTGCTCGAGCTGATGCATGTCTGCCTATCCCTGGGATTTGAGGGCCAGTATCGTGGCCTGGCGCGCGACGATACCAGTCTCGAACGTGTGCGGCGCGACGTCTACGAGACGCTTCGCTACTTCAGGGCCCGCGCCGGAGAGGACATCTCCCCCCGCTGGCAAGGCATGGCCGCTATGATGGTGCCGTCTTCGACCCGCCTGCCGCTCTGGGGTGTTGCTGCAGCGGCGTCAGCCCTGGTGACGGCCGCGTTCTTCACGTTGCGGGCGTTCATGACCGATGAAGGCGATGCTGCAGCCAGACAATTGCTGGCGCTCAATCCCTCGACGCCTGTGACGATCGAGCGCGCCAGTGTGGTACCCCCACTTGCCAAACCGGTGACAGCCGCCTCGCCTGCTGCAACCGAGCAGATCGACCGCATCCGCTCAGCACTGTCCACGCAAGTCGAGCGCGGCGGGATGACCATCGGCACAAAAGGCGACTTCATCGTAGTGGAGATCAACAATCAATTGTTGTTTCAGCCAGGCAAGACCGAAGTGAAGCCCGAGTTTTTGCCACTGGCCGCACAGATTGCCGCAGCCCTTGAGCACGAGCCAGGTCCAATCAGGATCGTTGGCCACACGGACAATGTGAAGCCACGGAAATCAAGCACGTTGAAATCCAACTTTGATCTTTCGGTCGCCCGCGCGAAGGCTGTTGAAACAATGATCGCCGAGAAACTTGGCGATCCCTCGCGAATAACCGCCGACGGCAAGGGCGAAGATGAGCCAATTGCCGACAATGCGACGTCCGAGGGCCGCGCCAAGAACCGCCGTGTCGACGTGATGATCCCCAAGGAGGAAACGCTGTGAACACCGCCGGTCGGAAACGCCCATGATGCGTTGGCTGCCGCGGATATTCAGCACGGCCGCGTTGGCCGGTTTCGCGGCGGCGATCTGGTTTGCTGGACCTTTGATCCGCTTCGCCGATATCCGGCCGCTGGGACCTGTCTGGTTGCGCGCGACAATCATCGGCACGATCGTGGCGACCGCGGCCCTCGTTTACGCAGTGCGCGTCTGGCAGATGAGAAAGGCACAAAAAGCGCTCGAGACGGTCGTTGCCCGCAACGACGGGGGCAATGACGATTCACCGGTGCTCGAGGCGCGCATGAGTGAGGCCATCGCAACACTCAAGCGATCGAGCGGCAAGCGCAGTTTCCTCTATGACATTCCCTGGTACATCGTCATTGGCCCGCCGGGCGCCGGCAAGACGACGGCACTGGTCAATTCGGGTCTGAATTTTCCGCTTGCCGGTTCAGGAGACGCTCAGCCGGTGGCCGGTGTTGGCGGCACCCGCTCCTGCGACTGGTGGTTTACCGAAGAGGCCGTGCTGATCGACACGGCGGGACGCTACACCACGCAGGATTCCAATGCTGGAAGCGACAGCAAGAGCTGGCTTGCGTTTTTGTCACTGCTCAAGAAATACCGCACCAGACAACCGATCAACGGGGTTATCCTGGCCATCAGCCTTGCCGATCTCATCAGCCTCGATGACCAGCAGCTGGACGGCCATGTCGTTGAAATACGCAGTCGCCTGAGGGAGATTCACGAGACGCTGAAAATCCAGTTTCCGGTGTACCTGCTTTTCACCAAGGCCGATCTTGTTTCCGGCTTCATGGAGTATTTCGGCAGTTTCGAGGAGCCCCGCAGGCGCAAGGTCTGGGGCGCAACATTCCAGACCACCGACCGCAACAAGAACATGGCCCGTGAGGCTCCGGCCGAATTCGATGCACTGGCGAACCGATTGGCGGACGAGATAGCTGACCGCCTGCAGGAAGAGCCTGATCCGGTCTCGCGCATATCGATCTTTGGCTTTCCGGCCCAGTTTTACGCGCTCAAGGGCCGAATTGCCGGTTTCGTGACCAGCCTGTTCGATCCGGTCCGCAGCCAGGTGAATGTCAGCTTGCGTGGGCTCTACTTCTCGTCGGGGACCCAAGAGGGAACGCCGATCGATCAGGTGTTGGGCGCAATCGGCCGCAGTTTCGGCAACAATTCCCGCCCCCATCTGTCCGGGACCGGCAAGAGCTTCTTTTTGCACGACCTCCTGACTGATGTCATTTTCGCCGAATCCGGATGGGTTTCCTATGACCGAGCGACCGAGAGGCGGGCAGCGGCCCTCAGATATGGCGGCTTTGGCATCATAGCCTTGATCACAGCCATAGCCCTTGGCGCGCTCGGGATGAGCTTCATGGCCAACCGCTCGCTGATCGCCTCCACGACGCAGGCGATGAGCCAATATCACGAGACAGCGGACGCCCTGCTCAAAAGCACGACGGTCACCGATGTCGACCTTGAAAACGTCATCGGGCCGCTCGACGAATTGCGCAACATGCCGGCCGGTTTCGAAACCAGTGACTTACCGACACCGATCGCGGAAACGGTCGGCCTTAGCCAGCGGGAAAGGCTTCTTTCGGCATCGACAACGGCCTACCGGCAAGCACTGGAACGAATGTTGCGGTCGCGTCTGCTTATTCAGGCGCAGCGGACAGTCCAGGCGACGATGGCTGATCCCGCCGCGCTTTACGAACCGCTCAAGATTTACCTGATGCTCGGCGGCAAGGCACCTAAGGTCGATGACCCATTGATCATCTCCTGGATGAAGCAGGATTGGGAACAGCACCGGTATCCGGGCGAGAGCAACCGCGAAGGACGCGCGCAGCTCGAAAAGCACTTACGCGCCATGCTTGCGTTGGACGATGCCTATGATCCAGTTTTCGAACTCAACCAGCCGCTTGTCGAAGCCGCTCAGCGTTCGCTCGGACGTATGAGCCTTGCGGATCGCGCGTCAGCATTGATCAAGTCGGCGGTGTATGCGGCTGCGCTGGACGATTTTGCTGTCTCTCAAAAAGCTGGAACCGAAGCGCAGCTTGTGTTCGAGCGCGTCGATGGCGGCGATCTGTCGAAGCTTCGTATTCCCGGTCTCTACACCCATGCCGGATTCAACAACTTCTATCTCGGACAGCTTTCGCGCATTGCGCAGACACTCGACGACGACCAGTGGGTTCTGGGCGGTGGCGGCGAGCAAGGCGGCATCGATCAGGGGTTGCTCAAACTCGGCCCCGAACTTCTCGACCGCTACGGCAAGGAGTTTGCAGCCGCATGGAACAGCGTTCTCGATGGCTTGAAATTCAAAGCCATGCTGAACGACAAGCCGCACTATGTCGCGCTTTCCGCCGTTGCCTCACCAAGCTCGCCGATCGAACAGCTTTTTACTGCGATTGCCGAGGAAACAGCCCTGGCGCGCGACTCTGTCTCCGGCGAAGACTCGGGCATTGGCATGCAAGCTGGGACCGTTATGCGCCAGTCCCAGGACGCCGCAGATATGGCCAAGGGCCTGGCTCGCATCGGCATTCAAATTAGCTCCGCAAAATCGCAAAGCCGTGCTGGTACCGGGTCCGCGAAATTTCAAACCCAGAGCCCTGGGGCAAACATCGAAGCGCAGTTCAGGTCCTTCCAGGCTCTGGTAAGCGGGCCTTTTGGACACCGACCGATCGATGCGCTGACCCAGAATTTTCGCGATATCCACCAGAGCCTGCAACTGGCAACCGAGGTCCCTTCGCAGAGGGAAAATGTCAACGCCAACCTGCAGCTGCAGATAGCCACCCTTCGCGCCAATGCATCGCGCCTGCCCAAGCAACTCGGCAGAATAGTCAACGCAACCGCAGACGAATTTGAGGGCAACGCGGCTGAAATTTCGTTGACGAATTTGAACGAGATGCTCGACCAGGCCGTCACGCAGCCCTGCGAGGAGGCGGTCAACGGCCGCTACCCCTTCGCCGGCGATGGTGCCAAGGATATTGCGATGGCGGACTTCGCCAAGTTGTTCTCTCCGGGCGGGCTGATGGATCGGTTCTTCGCACAAAACCTTGCTTCCTTGATCGACATGAGCGGCCAGGACTGGAGCTGGAAACAGAATGCGCGCTTTGGACGCGACCTGTCGAAGTCGACGCTGAAAAACTTTCAGCTGGCTGCGGAAATCCGCGGCGCATTTTTCCCTTCGGGCGGGTCAATGCCGTCGGTCAACCTGACCTTTACCCCGTTCTCGCTGAACGGTGATGCAGATACTGCGGTGCTCGACGTCGACGGCCAGATCGTCCAGAGCAACCAGGCGGGTAACACGCCAAGCACTGTGTCCTGGCCGACCGGTGCGGCCTCGACATCCGCCAGTCTGAGGCTGATGCCGGAAATGCCGGGCCGTGAATCCGCAATCAGGTTCGAAGGGCCGTGGTCGCTCAAGCGGTTGCTGGACAAGGCGACGATCACCAGCAAGGACGGCTCTGTTGAGGCGCGCTTCGTAATCGGCGGACGCGACGTCAGCTATACGATCCAGACCGGTTCCGGACCCAGCCCCTTCCTCCTTCCCGCACTTTCTGCATTCAGCTGCCCGAAGGCGTTTTGAGAGGATTTGAGCCTCACCTGGTGCAACTAGGGCGCCAAAGCTGCTGCGATCCCGCGTCACGGGCTCAAAGCTAAATTTCGATACTTTAATATTCCAGGCTGTGGCAAAGTGGCAGCAGCGAGCGCCTGAAGGTGCGCCGCAGAGGACGCTTTGAGAAGCGCTTGGTGGCAAGGTGAGCGATGTCGCCCTTTCCTTTGAAAGCTTCGGCGTGAGCCACAATGGCTGTGTCCGTGAGCACAATGAAGACAACTATCTAGTCGAGCCACGAACCGGCCTGTGGGTGGTGGCCGACGGAATGGGTGGACATGAAGCCGGAGAGGTCGCTTCAGCCAGCATTGTCGATCATCTGGCCACGATCGGCATTGCCAGTTCCGCCCCGGATCTTCGTGCGCGCTTCGAAGACAGGCTGAGCCGCGCCAACGCCGAGATCCGCAGGATCTCCGAATCTCGCGGCATAACCATCGGCTCCACCGTTGCCGCCCTGTTGGCGATGGATGGGCGATTTGCCTGCCTGTGGGCGGGCGACAGCCGGGTTTATCTGGTCCGTAATGCCTCGATCTCGCAGATCTCGAGGGACCACACCGAAGTTCAGGAACTTCTCGACCGCGGTATGATCAGCGCAGCAGAGGCGCTCACCTGGCCGCGCCGCAATGTCATCACGCATGCCGTCGGCGTCAGCGACGAAATCGTCATCGATTTCCAGCAAGGCGAAATTATGCCGGGAGACATCTTCGTGTTGTGCACCGATGGGCTGACGGCGCATTTGACCGACGCCGAGATCGGGGCCGTGGTGGTGTCTGCGACGCCTCAGGCGGCTTGCGAAAATCTGCTGCAAATGGTGCTGGCGCGGGGCGGAACAGACAATGTCACCATTGTGCTGGTGAAGTTCGCAAACGGGCACAACGGACACCCCCCCTACCCTGATCTGTCCAGAGCGGAGGGTTGAGGCTGATGAGCGCCGACGACAAGACGCGAATATCGCCGCAGCTGGCCAATACCGCCGTCGGCACGCAACTCAGCGGCATCTACGAACTTGACGAGCGGATCGCATTCGGTGGCATGGGCGAGGTCTACCGTGGCCACAACATCCAGACTGGCGACCACGTCGCGATCAAGATCGTCCTGCCCGAATTTGCCCGCGACCCGACGATCTTGTCCTTGTTCCGCAAGGAAGCGTCAATCCTCAATCACCTGTCGCATGATGCGGTCGTGCGATATCACGTCTTCACCATCGATCCAGGCATCGGCCGTCCCTACCTTGCCATGGAATTTGTCGACGGCGAGTCGCTATACGACATCATGCGACGTGGCCCGATGCCAACTGAAGAGGTACGCAAGCTCTGCCATCGCCTCACGTCGGGTCTGAGCGCCGTGCATCAAGCGGGAGCAATTCACCGCGACCTCTCGCCCGATAACATCATCTTGCCAGGGGGTAGAGTCGACCACGCCAAGATCATCGATTTCGGTATTGCGCGATCGGCGACCGTCGGCGGGGAGACCCTGATCGGCGGAAAATTCGCGGGAAAGTACAACTACGTTTCGCCCGAACAGCTTGGGCTGTACAGCGGCGATGTCAGCGAGCAATCCGACATCTACAGCCTGGGGCTGGTGCTGGTTGCCGTTCTGCGCGGCAAGCCGATCGACATGAGCGGGTCCCAATTCGAGATCATCGAAAAGCGCCGGACTGTGCCCGACCTGTCCGACATCGACGACGATTTTCGTGGCATTGTTGAAGCCATGCTGCAGCCGGATCCGCGAGACCGCCCGGCGAGCATGGCGGAAATCGCCAGAATGACGCGTGACGAGGACGAAGGCACAACGCCACCAACGTTCATCCCGACCCGCGATCGGCCGGGTTTGCCACGAGCGGGGCAAACCCTTGCGCCTGAGCCCAAGGCCCAGCCTTCCTATGATTTGGGGCGCAACGCGCCTTTGACGGCAGCTTCCGGTGGGCAGCGCTTCGTCCCACATGTCCGTCCTGCGCTGCTGTCGGAACCGCGGCCTTCAGCAGTCGCCAGCCCGCCACGCGCGGTCGCACGTGGCGGGCCTGGAAAATCCACAAAGACCCGAACCATCGCGATTTCTGCCTTCGCGACGCTGTCTCTCGCCGCGGGTGCCGGCCTCTATATTAGCGGTTTTATGACGCCTACCACGCCGAGCGCCGGCACCACATCGCTGTCCGCCCCAGAACCATCTGAGCCCGCACCAGAGGCATCAAAGCCGGTCGCGACGGATAATGTTGCGAACGCTCCTAAGCCGCCAGAGCTAGCTCCACCCGCGCAGCCGCGAACGCAGACCACCGCATCGCCAACTAAAAATCAGGCAGAGGCGGCTGCGCCTCAAAAGCCGCAACCGCCAGAGTCGCCCAAGATACTCCCACAAACCGGGGAAGCCCCGAAGCCATCAGCTAGCACAGCGCTGCCGCCGGCCGAAAACGTAGCGCCGGCAATTCAGCCCGATACCGCTGCCAACGCCAGCCCGACAACACTTCCGCCGCCTGACAAGCTCGTTCCAGCTCCAACGCCAGCCGAAAAAACGTCAACCCCGCCAGCGCCGCAGCCCGACGTCGCCGACAGCCAAAAGCCGCAGCCGGCAGAGCCCGCCAAGATCCCCCTGCAAGCCAGGGAAACACCGAAATCGTCAGCAAGCGCGGCACAGCCGCCGGCCGAAAAAATGTCGCCGGCAGTTCAGCCCGACATCGCGGCCGGCGACAGCCCGAAAACGCCTCCCCCGCTTGGCAAGATCGCTCCAATCGCTCCACCAGCCGAAAAAGCTTTAACGCCGCCAGCCCCCCAGCCCGATGTCACGGTGAGCCAAAAGCCTGAACGACAGGCAAACCAGCCGGCGGAGGCGAAATCGGCCGCGCCCTTTCCCGAGCCGGCTGCAGGCCAGGCAGATGCGATGAGCGCAAAGGACCAGCAGGCCGACCAGCCGGCCGCCAGACAGCCAGACCAGGCCACGGTCGCCTTGAACGTGCCCAAGCCGGAAGTTCCTCCGGTGATCGACGACGTAGCGCAACGGGTCTCGTGGGTTCGCGACTTCAGCGGCGGCGACTGTTTCTATGCGGCCGTCACGTCGATAACCGACAAGACGGCGGCCATCGAAGGATTTGGAACGGCGGTTCATCCATTCGAACAAATGTTGACTGATTTCCAGGCAAAGTTCCACGTTGAACCGGACATAAGCGTGCGCCTCATCGAGCCGCCCCAGTGCGAAGTCACCAACTTCCTGCGCTTTTTGGGCCAGACTGCAGTCGTCAAGCCGCAGCTGGTTCTCGATCGAACATCGGTGCCTAACGGTACGCCGATCAGCGGCACGCTGGTGACGCATGGCGGGCTCATTTCCAGCGTGCTGTTGATCGACCACAAAGGCATGATGTTCAACCTCGACGACCGCATGGTCGTACAGTCGGACAAGGCCACCTTCAGCATCCCGATCGGCCTCGGGGCCGCCGACAGGGCTGCAGGCAAGGCCGTACCGCAGATCATTATGGTGATCACCGGCCCCCAGGACATTCAGGCGGCTGCGTTCTCTACGCCAATGCCGGCCTCGCAACTGTTGCCCAAAATTCTCAAAGAAATCGAGACCAACGGATCTCAGTTCTCGGCCAGTGCCAAATATTTCCGGCTCGGCGGGTAGTATGGCGTGCAATGGAACTCTGCCGCTCGCGTTTGCCCCGCTCGTCTGACGGCCTGCCCGTAAAGCAGCGCGATCGGTTTCGAGCCTTGCTTATCTTGACAGGCCGCATGAGGCTTGCGGTCGTTTCGGGCGCGGCACTCCTGGCCGTGCTCTCATGCAATGAAGCGCGCGCCGAATTCACGGTCTGCAATCAGACACTCGACCTCGTCAACCTCGCTATCGGCCAGACAATCGACAATGCCGACCAGACCGATGGCTGGTGGACCATCGGCGCAAATCAGTGCGTGAACGTCATTCGCGAGGAACTGACGAACCGCTACATCTACATCTACGCCACGGACGTTTTTGGCCACGCGATCCTGACCGGGTCGACCGAAATGTGCATCGAGCGTCGACGGTTCTCGATACGCGGCATCGACGAGTGCTGGCAGCGCGGCCATATGGCGGCGCGATTTGTTGAAGTCGACACACTTGAACAGGTGCGGTGGACGTTTTTCCTGACCGGAAGCACTCCGTGACGCACGCGATCGACACCAGCTTCAAGGCGAAAAAGCAGGCGCGCGCCGCCCTTCGCCGGCGCACGCTTTGGCGCAGGCTTATTGCAGGCTTGGCCTTGATTTTCCTGTGTTCGATCGCCGTCGGCTTCTACCTCACCGCGGACTATTGGTCATTTGGCGACGAAGACGAGGAGTTGCGCGCGGTAGAAGGAGCCGACGATGTGCCGGCCGATGCATCTGTCTATGTGCCTGCGATTATCGGCCTGGCGGGGGACCCTATGTGGATCACGCTCGCACCCGATAACGGCGCAGCAACGAAAGGCCGCGTGATTCCGCGTCCGGCAGAACTCGACCCGGCAGGGGTTTCGCCACAGATCGAGATCCTGTCCGACGTCATGCTTAGCGCCAGCGAAAAATTCATGACGACGATACCGTCGACGCAGGAGGATTTTGCATTCTTCCAGGCGCAACGAAAGACCGCCCCCGCGCCCTCCAGCGATCTGCAGAACGATCTTGAGCCATCTCCTGGCGCGGGTGAGCCCGCGCCGGCTTCGGATCAACAGGCCGACACCGACGATCCCGAAGCCGGCTGGGGTGAAACAATCGATGCAGGCGACGCAGCCCTTCCCGCATTCCAGAAGACCCAGATCGAAAACAACACCAGCGTCGCAACTGTCAAGAATGAATATCAGCGGTTCGAGGCCACCGAAGACACTTTCGTGAAGATCCTCAACAGTCGCAGTCTGGACAGCGTTGCGCTCGATGCGCATTTCTCCGCCGAGGACGCCAGGCTGGCAGGCGAGGCCCTGAAGGCGCTCTTTAGCCGGGACGGCCTGGAACCGGGTTATGTCGTCGCCCTGCGTGGATACCGACCCAACCGCGAGACGACAACAATGTCCCTTATGCAGGTGTCGATCTACGCCAAGAACGTTTTTGTCGGGACGCTGACGCGTAATGCCGCGGGCGTGTTGGTATCGGGCGTTGACCCTTGGGTACGCGAAGACCTGTTCAACTACTCGGGCGCGCCGGCAGAAGGCGGCCACAAAAGGCAGTATCGTCTGCTCGACGCGATCTACTCGACTGCGGCACGCAACAGCGTTCCAACCGGCGTGATCGGCGAAGCCATCATGTATCTGTCGAGAGGACAGGATCTGGATGCCTTTGCAAGCGAGGACCAGCGTCTTGTGCTGATCTATTCTCAGACGCCGCGCGGCAAGGACGAAGGCGCCGGCCGCGTGCTGTATGTTGGTGTCCAGGGCACGACAAAAAGTCTCGACTGTTTCGTCTTCCAGCAGGGTGATGGCCAGTTTGCATGCGTGACAGGCGACGATCAGGTCCGCTCGCTGACGGTCACCAACGGCATGGTCACACCGGTCAACGGGGTCTTGACCTCGACCTTCGGGCCGCGCAAGCATCCAATTCTAGGCACCGTTCGCATCCACAAGGGCGTCGATTGGGCGGCGCCGGTCGGCACGCCGATCGCAGCCGCCTTTGATGGCGAAATTAGCTTCCAGGGCGATGGGGGCGGCTACGGCAATCTGGTCAAGATTTCGCACGGAAACGGGCGCGAGACGCGCTACGCTCATATGCAGAAATTCGCAATCGAGGGCGGCGTCGGCACCAAGTTGAAGGCTGGCGACATCATTGGCTATATCGGCACGACCGGCCTTTCGACCGGACCGCATTTGCATTTCGAACTCTATCAGAATGGCGCGGCGATCGACCCACTGGGCACGGTTACCGCGGTCGCTTCGGATCTTTCCGCCGTGGAAACGCTCACCGACCGTATCGTTCATGTCGAAAGTGGCGGCAGCGCCCGTGCCAAGAACCCAAATTCTTCAGCGACCGGCGCCGGCCAATTCATCACAAAGACCTGGATCCGGATGATGAACACTTACCGCCCCGAACTTGCACGCACACTCTCGACTGCCGACCTGCTCGCCCTGCGATACGACGCCACGATCTCGCGCGAGATGGTTCGCAATCTGGCGCGAGAAGGCGAAGCCTATCTTCGGGCGCGCGGCCACCAGATCACAGCCGGCCGGCTCTATCTCTGCCACTTTCTCGGCATGGAGGGCGCGCATCAGGTGCTGTCGGCATCGGGTTCGGCGCAATTGAGCGCCGTGCTCGGGTCAGCCGTCATTCAGGCCAATCCCTTTCTGACGGGCAAGACCGCCAGCTATGTCGCGGACTGGGCCGAAAGAAAGATGGGTCGCAAGCTGAGCCCAGCCACAACCACGGCGGGCCAGCAGACGACGACCACCATGGAGGTCCGGCAGACATCGCCCGAGTTCGCAAAGTACAAACAGGTGATCACGGCGATGCTGAGCTCTGTTCAGAATGCGCTTTGAGCCTGTGCATGGCCCCGGCAAATCGTAACCGCTTGGGTGCACGCAGACGACCGGTTTTCGGTCCAACGAGTGCTGTACTTCGACCTTGTTGGCAGATGTTTTTCTGGTCTGCGCACTATCGAACCGTGGCCAAGATCACGTACGCCACGGCGGTTGTATTCGTCACGTTCTGCAAGAATGGCCGGCTATTTTCGAGTAGAAGCGTCCGGCACCGAGAGAATTCAAGGCGATCGCTGATGCGGCCGATGGCGGTGCTGAGCCGAGCCTGCCCGGTGTCGGCAAGTTCAAGGTGAAGGAAACACCTGAACGCGAGGGCCGCAACCCGTCGACGGGCGCGACCATCAAGATCTCCGCCTCGAAGAAGCTGTCCTTCACGCCGGCTAAGGCCACCAACGGCTGATCCTTTGCCGGTATGTACCCTGACAGAAAGAGCCCCGCGGTCTACCTTGTGGGGATCAGGTGCAGTGTAGTCTTCCCGGCCTTCACCGCCGCCCCCGACAGCTTGCGGTCAAAGCTCGCAAGTTGGCCGCCATGCGCCTTGGCGAGCGCAAGAAGATAGGTATCGGTGACCTGTGCCGAGGTCAGGATTTTCGCTGCATCGATGTCGCCGGAGCCAACCAGGGTCACATCGTCGGGCCAGAAGCTGTGCCCGTGCAGAGCCCGCAACTTGGTAACGATTTGCGCAACGATGGCGGGCGAACCGGGACAATTAGGATATCTTTGGTTGCCGACGATGCGCAAGACGCCGTTTTCGGTGATGGGACACGTAGCCCATGCGGCGTTACCGGTCACTTCGAACCAGCCATGCGCGTCGTCATGGGCGACGTGGCCAGGATCTATCAGTGCGATCAGCACATTGACATCGAGCAGGAACGTCAAGGCAGTTCGTCTCGCAAGGCATTGACCGTCTCAAGCGTGACAGGAGGTGCATCCGGCCGAGGCGACAGTAGAGGAATCCCGTTGCGCTCGCCGCCGGCTTGAGGCCGGCGCAGCGAGCGCCGGGCGAGATCGGTGATGACCTCGCCGAGGCTGCGATCCTGCTGCCGGGCCATGGCCTTGGCCGCGACCAGGACATCGTCATCGATCGCCAGTGTCGTTCTCATATCGCCCTCCTTGGCGCGCATCAATCATCACGCATCATATAGAATAGCGACGACGGATACTCAAGCGGTACGATCGCGCACGAAATGGAGGCTCGATCCCGCCGCCGATAAGCGGGCCTTCCGACCGGCGCCGCATCCCTTGCGAGACCGGCGACGACATACGAAACATAGCCCGGCACCAGCGGCAGCATGCAGGGCGAAAGAAACGACACGATGCCCGTCGCGAAGGCGGCCAGCCCGCCGATATTCGAATTTCGCGCATTGGTCATCACCACCCCATCGTTGGGTTAATGCTCATTATCGACCAGTTTCCGAACGGTCGCTTCGCCACTGTGGAGCCGCTGAGCATCGATAAGTTGAACACGCCCAAAGCCTAAAACTAACAGATCGCGGCGCGCGATGAGGACCAGGCGAATGCCAGCTCGGATTTGCGGTGCGCACATCGGTCGGCGTTTCGGACCAGGTAAGCAAACAGCGGGCACCGAATTGACAGAAAGTGCGATCGGTCTTGACCGCCAAAGCCGCATCGACCTGCAACTGCGCATCGAGGGGTTGGGCAACGAACTTGGCCGCATCGACGGAAACATAGGTCCGCAGACCCGCCGGGCGATCGGCATCTGGCAAGCCAAGAATGGTCTTCCGGCCGACCACCTATCTGCCGCGCGAGCAACTTGCATTCCTCGTGGTTCGGACAGATCCGACGATGGAAGCCGTGCGTGCCGGATATACTGCCGATCAAGCCCGTACGACGCAGCCGAAAAAGCAGGTTGCGCAGAAGGTCCGCACCCAGCGGCCGGTGGCGCAGAAACCCCGCAAACAACAGCAGGTCGTTCAGAAACGGCGCTTCCGCAAGACCGTGGGGCGGCGGGACGATCCTCCGCCGCCCAAGGATAACGACTTCCTGACCAAGGCGTTGCTCTTCGGCTCCGGTGTGGTGGTGGGCGGCGTGCTCAAGAACTGACCGGGGTCGTTCCAAGCCTATTCGCCTGACTGCCGCTGCGCTTGCCACTCAGTTCCTGACGCACTGCTGCACAGTTTCAGGCGGCATCCGTACGCTACTCGGCCTTTATACGCATTTCCACGCGGCGGTTGACGGCGTCGTATGGATTCGGGCTACGCGGATGCGCTTCGCCCAACCCGATCGCGTTGATGCGGTCAGCCTCGATGCCACTGGATGTGAGGAAGGACGTCACCGATTGCGCTCGTCGCTGCGACAGCCGCTCATTGTAGTGCGCCGGACCGGAAGCGTCGGTGTAGCCTTCGACGACGAAGTGGAAAGTACTGATCCGGCTGTCCTTCAGGGCCTTGGCATACTCCTCGAGTTCAGCGCGTGCGGTCGCGTCGAGTTCGGCCGAATCCAGCCCGAAATTGATCAGCATGTCGAGACTGGATTTGTCGGCCGGCCCCTCTTTTGCCTTGGTCTTGCTCTTACACTGCTCCTCCGTGCCGACACAAATCCCCCGAGACTTGCCGAGGTCGGCCGCGCCAGCAAAAAACTTGACGATGTCTTCTGATTTCTGGACAGGGTCGGCGGAAACATGGGTCGAGAAAGCCACGACCGCCAACACCAAGGGTGAACTGGCCCACCGCATAGCGGTTACTCCTGTTGAGCATCCGATATTACCAACCGTGAATATACCACATTCCCACGCGTTTGTCTGTCAATAAACGCCGAGCCTGGCTGTGTCGGCCGATCTCCCGTCCCCACGAGTTGAGACTTGACCGGCGCCACGCCGGGGGCTTGAGTACCGACTGGTCCTCGATGAAGGCGTGGCGTCATGGCCAATGGGCTCCGATTCAAAACGGCACGGGATCTTTTTGTGGCTTGTCCCGCTGTCGCCAGAGACATGAGAGCCCTTCCAACCGAGCAGCGTTCGATCGAGTTTTGCCGCGATCTCCTCGCCGGGCCCATTCCCGAAGAGGCGATCACGTTTTGTGCCTACCTGCTTCCTGATCGGGCTGCGGTCTGGTGGGCCCATGAATGCCTGGGGCATCTGAGCGAGCTGCTCGATAAGACAGATCAAGAGCTGCTCGCGCTTGTTCGCGACTGGGTCAGCGAACCGGACAGTCCCCGCCACCGCGCCGCAGTAAGCGAGGCTGCGGCAACCCCGCCGGCTACGCCGGGCGCCTGGATTGCCTTGGCTGCGGAATGGCGTGACAATGGTTTTGGCGTTGCCGGATCTGTCGTCGGCGCAGCCGCGCCAACGGCCTTGCAGCGACATCCTGCCGCCCATGCAGTCAATGCCGGTGTTCTAGCAGGGCTGGCGCGCGTCGCACTGGCGGACCGCTTTGCCGTTCTCTCCGCCTTTGTCGAAATGGGCCTGCAGTTGGCCGAGATCGAGGCGCAGCGCCAATCGGCTGATGCGTATTAGACCCGAACCATTCCAATAGACGCAGCTCCATGGTCTTGTTTGACCAGGGTTTTCGAACCGAAGGGCCCAGATCTCACTTGCAGCCGCCTTGCGCCCATTTGGCCAGCGCCACCTTGAAGCGTGTCCCAAGCGGATGTTGCAGGCGTAGAACGGAGACATCGTTGGCGGCGAAATTTTTCGCCTGTTCGCATAGCCGATCCTCATTCCACTCATGACAGCCGTTGCAGTGCTTGCCCTCCCACACCGCCTTGTCGAGCCCTTCCACGGGAGTGAAGAGTGGTTTGCCTGTGATCAGCTCGGCGATACTCTTGCCGTCGATTGCTGGATCTCCGAAATCGACAGGTTGGTCGAAAAAGATCGGCTCGTCCGAAGCCAGTCTCGGGATTTTCTGACGCAGCACATTGAGCGCAAGCTGGGCATCGTCAGCCCCAGACGGATTTGCGGCGGCGTTGCGCCCGCCCGAGGCGCCTTGCGGTTGTTGCGGAGCGGTCGCCTCACCGACGATCAGTGGCGCGTTCAGATCCACCTTGTGCAGCACGACCTCGGTGGTGAGCGAGACATTGATCCACGGGCGCTGTTTGCCGGCCGTTGCTTTGAACACGTCGGCGGTAACCCTGTTCATTGCGTCGGTGATGGAGACGTTCGAGGCCCCGATATGGGCAAGCAGCGCCGACGTGAACGGCGAGTGTTCGCTCGATCCGTCATAGGCGACCTGATTGGGACTGGTGGAAAAGGCGACCAGCGTGCCAGTGCCGCCATTCTCGATCGGGATTTCGGCAAGGCCACTTCTCGCTCCCTTGACGCCTGCGGTCTTTGCCAACACCTCGGCCAAGGGATTGTCGCGACAGGCGTCGAGAAAAATCAGCCTTATGCTGGTCTCGCGCGACATTTGCCGCAAAACGAAATCCACCGGCACCGCTTCGAAGTCGAGCGAGGTCTCGTCTTCCAGTGCGGCATCGACCGGAAGCAGGTAGTTGCTGCCTGAAACCTGCAAGCCGTGGCCGGCGTAAAAGAAAAGGGCAATGTCGGCGCCGCGAACCTGCTTTGCGAACTGCGCAATGGTCGTCTGGGTCTGCAATTTGGTCAGATCGAACCCGGAGACGACTTCAAAATCCAGGCTTTTGAGACGTTCGGCAACAGCCTGCGCGTCGTGTACCGGGTTGGTCAGCGCCGGCGCATGCTGATACTGGGAGTTGCCAAGGACCAGAGCAGCACGACGTTCGGCGTTGGCCGCCGTCAAGGTCAACAACAGCGAGAGCATCACCAGCCCGATCGCGCCTAGGACACCAATAAACCAAGCAATCAGATCGAAGCCCCGCCGGAACAAAGGCCCTTCCTCAGTTGACGAGCTTGGTGGCGGAAAACTCTATCCGCCGATTGAGCGCCTTGTTCTTCGGCGTGTCGTTGCCAGTAACCGGCCGCTCCTCGCCATAACCGATCGCCATGATCTGCGTGCGAGCAATACCTGCGGCAACAATGGCGTCAGCTACGGCCTGGGCCCTCCGCTCCGACAGGAGCTTGTTGGCGGCGGACGACCCATCGGAGTCGGTGTGGCCGGAAACCTCCACCTTCAGGCCCGGGCACTTGCCGACGACGCCAACGACCTCCTCCAGTAGCGGACGGCTTTGGGTGTCGAGCCGTGCGCTCGCCGGCCGAAAATAGATGGCTCCGGTGCGAGAGAGCACCTCGAACCGGTTGAGGCACTCCTCGTCGCTGAAGTTCGCCTTCGCAGCATCAGTGGCAACAGGCCCGACGTCGGCGGTGCTTGCCGCGACGGTCTGGACGGCCGCGGGCTTGCTACCATCGGCGTTGAACACGAAATCGAACGATACCGAAGCGGTCGGAACAATGTTGGCCACATTGGCGGCCTGCTGCAGCTTGTCGACATTCGGCAGCAGTCCGAAGTCCTCGACATGCACGGCGACGGGGGCTTCCGAAGCGACGGAAACCATGCTGTCGCTGATCAAGGTCACGACGACATTGGCCTCGAGATCCTTGTCGACCCCGTGCAGGTTGAGTCGGAATGGAAGCACTGCCTTCATCCTTCGCTTCGTCGCAAGATCGGCAAACGCCGCAGGGTCCACTTTTGCGGTCAGTTCGGCGGCCGGATACTTGAATGTCTCGAAGAAAAGGAACCGCATGCGGACGTTTCGAAGGTCGACGCCGGTATCGACTGAATTGAGGTCGAATGTGATTTTGGCCTCACCCGTCGAAGAAAGGGTGCCGGCGATGTTCCTGATCTTGTTGGTTTCAACGATCGTGTTCTTCTTGACCGACTGGTAGGTGAGCACCGAAGCGGTTGGATCAAGTGTCCAGTTCGTCTGTGCATTCGCGCTTTCCAGTCCGGGTAAAAACAGCACCGACAGCGCGATGATCAAGCCAAGGGTGTTTAGGGCTAACCAGCTTCTCGAGCCCGTTTTCCGCCAGTCTCCGACGACTTCGAACATCGAACCCCCCACAGGACAACAGCCTTCCGTGTCGCAATCACCACCAAGCGTGCCAAGGAGAGCATAGAACAATTGTCAAGGCTTGGCGAGCATCGGCCAATCGACCGCAATGGTGTAAATTCCGCTCAGGTCCCGGGCTGCGTAAGTCCGGAAAAATGGTGTTGCGCGAACAAGCAGTCTTGTTGGCGAACAATGGAGCTGATTGGAGAATATTCGCTGCGCTACCTGCCGCTGTCTTGAAGCCGGTCACGCTGGACCAGCCAAGCGAGGGAAACGCCCGGCTTACTCCATCCTGCTTCTCCCGCGGAATGCAGCTGGCGGCTCTTCGATTGAAGATTTCGACCATGTGAAGCAGGCCGCGAGGCGCGTCCGGGCCTATTTGCAGGCACCTGCCCAAAGCCGCGACATGAAGCCAGCCGCCAGCCTGCCATGTTCGACGGCAATCGTTTAGCTTGCTGCCGCCGATCGTTTGAAGATGATGGTCACCTTCGTCCCTTTGCTGGCGCTAGAGTCGACTGCGAACTGCGCCTTGGCGTTCTCGGTCAGCGAGCGCGCGATCAGCGCTCCGAGCTTGCCTGGCTTGGGCCACGTCTCGCCTTCCGGCAGGCCGATTCCGTCGTCCGCCACTATAACCCGGCAGCCGTCGCCATCGACGACGCTGTGCAGTGTTATCGTGCCGCCGTCGCGCCCCCGGAACGCATGCTTTAGTGAATTGGTCAGCAATTCGTTGACGACCAGTCCCGCCGGCATGGCGACGTTTATTGACACGGGATATGTATCCACCTTCATATCCAGGCGGATCCCCTCGACTGCATGCGAGCTCATCACCGCGGACGCGATCTGGCTGAGATAGACGCCAAGATCGACCTCCTCTTTCGGCTCGTCGGCCGTTAGCGTCTGGTAGAGGATCGCCAGAGCGTCGACGCGACCGGCAAGCCGCTCAAACCGTCTCCGGTCGGCCTCGGTCGCGTTGCGGCTTTCCAGCCGGATCAGTGCGGTGATCATCTGCAGGTTGTTCTTTACCCGGTGCTGCAGTTCGCGCAGCAGTGTGTCTTTCTCGCTGACAAGCTCCTCAACCGAGCGCTCATCTCCCGCCTCGCCATGGGCCGATACGTCGACCAGCGCCACCAGCCGGAAGCACATCTTGCCGTTGTCGTCCTCGATCACATTGGAATAAACGTCGACGATCGTCGGCTTATCCTCGTTGCGTTCCAGCCTGTAGGTGCCGACAAAATCGGTTTCCTCGACCACGGCCTCGGCAAGTGGCCGGTTCTTCTGCTCGTGGAGGCCTTTGCCCAAAAGGGCTGCCCAGTTTGCTCGTGTGAGCCTGGCGGCCGTCAGGCCTGACAGTTTCTCGAATTCCGGGTTGGCGTAGACTACGCGCTCCTCAGCGGCCAGGTTCGCAACGGCAATGGCGATCGGCACCTGGTCAAGGAATTTTTTGAACTGTTCGCTTTCCAGTGCGGTTGCAAGGTCAGGTGTATCAAGCAACTGCTCGACCGCCTCGGCCTTTTCTGAATCCGGTGTCATTTGCGCGCCTGTTCCGTGCGGACAATATCAACAATGCAGCGCGCCCGCCATCGCCAAAGCTGCATTTGACGCACCGCGTCATGCACCTGACAACAAGCTTGCGTCGTGCGCAACGGCCATACGTCTAAGATTGCGACCGGCCGAAGGAGAGCGGCAGGCGCCGGGTGCCACGCCTTGTGCCCTTGAAGGGGTGAGGCGGCCCCCGCGGCAAGTGGCTCCGCTGAATATTAAGCTTTTGGTAACCCTCCAAACTCGAAGGCTAAATGGTAATGGCTCCTTTTGCTCTCAATAGGTGTTAGGCCCGATATCGAGGCGAGAAAGAGGAGAAAGGACCAAAATGGCCAACGTACTGAACGCCAAGGGTGTTCCACTCCCCTACAGCGGATCCTCCGTAAAGTGGTATTCGGCGACGAATTCCGGCCCGACACTTTATGGCAGCATCTACAACGACTCAATGTACGCCGACGGTAGCGTCACCGTGACGATGTACGGCGGCAAGGGCGATGACATCTATTATCTGTATTCCTCCAAAAACAAGGCGGTCGAGCTGCCCAACGAGGGTGTCGACACCATCTCGACCTGGATGAGTTACAAGCTCCCAGCGAATTTCGAGAACCTGACGGTCACCGGCGACAAACACTATGCTTTCGGAAACGAGCTAAACAACATCATTACCGGCGGCTCCGGCCAACAGACGCTCGACGGATTGCAGGGCGATGACGTTCTCAAGGGCGGATCCGGTGCGGACATTTTCGTCGTGACCCCCGGCAACGGCAGTGACCTGATCCTCGACTTTGGCGCCGATGATACCGCGCGCGTCGGGAGCTTCGGCTTCACCTCCTTCGAGGATGTGCACGCCAACATGGTCCAGTCGGGGGCGAACGTCAGACTTAACCTGTCCGATGACGAGTTTCTCGTTTTCGCCAATAAGACCATCGACCAGTTCAACCCAGGCCAGTTCGATCTGGCCCTAGACAGGTCGCATCTGGAACTCACCTTCTCGGACGAGTTCAACACGCTCGACCTGTGGAATGGCTCGAGCGGCACCTGGGACTCGAACTTCTGGTGGGGCGCCGCGAACGGCAGCTCGCTCACGAGCAACAAGGAGCTTCAATGGTATATCGATACCAACTATGCCCCGACGCGTTCCGTCAGCCCGTTCAGCGTTGAGGACGGTGTTCTCTCGATTACCGCCGCCCGGGCTCCCGCGGCAATCCAGCCCTACATAAACGATTACAAATACACGTCAGGTTTGCTGACGACCTATGAGTCCTTCGCACAAACCTACGGCTATTTCGAAATTCGGGCTGACATGCCCGAAAAGCAAGGTGTATGGCCGGCCTTCTGGCTTCTCCCGGCTGACGGCTCCTGGCCACCGGAACTGGACGTCGTGGAAATGCTCGGTCAGGATCCAAACAAGCTCATTCTGACAAGCCACTCCAACGAGACGGGAACTCATACGACAGTGTCCTCGACGGCCTATGCCGCAGATACCGAAGGGTTCCACACTTACGGAGTGCTGTGGACAGAAGACGAACTCGTCTGGTATTTCGACGACGTCGAAGTTGCTCGTGCCGCAACGCCTTCCGATATGCACGACCCCATGTATATGCTGGTCGATCTGGCGGTTGGTGGCCTCGCGGGAGCGCCCGCCGACGGGCTTGCGACACCTGCGGAAATGCAGATCGACTACATCCACGCGTACGCGCTGAACGATTGGCATATCTAGGCGCAAAACCTGACGCTGGCTGCGGTATGGAGATGTCGTAACCACGCCTGATTGCGGGCACGATCTTTGCGCCCGGGACTGAACTTGAACCGATGTGAAGGCGATGTCGCATTCCCATTCGTCCGAGCCGCCACGAACAACCCTCGCTGCGGTTTTGGCTTCTTTCCGGCGCGCGTTCGCTGGAATTGCCCTGATGAGCGGCGTCGTCAATGTTCTGGCGCTGACCGGCTCGTTCTTCATGCTGCAGGTCTATGATCGGGTCGTACCCGGCCGCAGTGTGCCGACGCTTGTCGGGCTTGCCGTATTTGCCGGCATGCTGTTCATTTTCCAAGGCGTTCTTGAGCTTATCCGGTCGCGGTTGCTTGTGCGCATCGGGATGGCTTTGGATGCGCGATTGAGCGGGCAAGTCTATACCGCCCTTATGCGTTTGCCCTTGCGCACCAAGCTCCCAGGCGACGGCCTTCAGTCGTTGCGGGATCTTGACCAGGTGCGTTCGTTTCTGTCGAGCACTGGTCCGACTGCGCTTTTCGACCTGCCCTGGATGCCGCTGTATCTGGCAATATGCTTCCTGTTCCATCTCTGGATCGGCATGACGGCGCTGGCAGGCGCTATCATTCTCTCTAGCCTGACTGTGCTTGCCGAAGTTCGCACCAGGGAGCCTGCGAAGAGGGCAAACAGCCAGGCGGCAGCGCGCAATACGCTTGCGGAGGCGACGCGTCGCAATGCAGAGGCTCTGCAGGCGATGGGCTTTGGCGCGCGCATTGCCGAGCGCTGGTCAAGCGTCAACGCCGACTTTCTCAACACGAACGCAAGAGCCAGCGATCTGGCTGGGACGCTCGGCACGATCTCGAAGATCCTGCGCATGATGCTGCAGTCGGGTATACTGGCGATCGGCGCCTATCTGGTCATTCATCAAGAAGCGACAGCCGGTATTATGATCGCTAGTTCGATTATGATGAGCCGGGCGCTCGCACCGGTCGAACTGGCTATCGCCCATTGGAAGGGTTTCGTCAGTGCTCGCCAGGCATGGACCCGGCTGAGCCAGCTTTTGGCCCTGCTTCCTGAAATTGCCGCGAGTGTCTCGCTGTCGGCACCTGTATCTGCTCTTGCGGTAGAAAGCATCTGTGTCACGCCACCCGGCGAGCGTCGTGTGGTTGTGCAGGATGTCGGGTTCGCGCTAGAAAGGGGTGCCGGCCTTGGCATTGTCGGACCGAGTGCGTCCGGAAAATCATCGCTTGTCCGAGCAATAGCCGGGATATGGCTTCCAGCCCGCGGGACCGTCAGGCTGGACGGAGCAACGCTCGACCAGTGGTTGCCGCAAGAGCTGGGCAACCATGTCGGCTATCTGCCGCAGGATGTGCAACTGTTCGATGGCACCATTGCCGAGAACATCGCACGTTTCGAACCTCAAGCCTCTTCGGACAAGATACTGGCGGCTGCGCGCGCGGCCGGCGTTCATGACCTTGTCGTCCATCTGCCGGAAGGCTACGAAACGCGGATCGGCGAGGCCGGGTCGGCGCTTTCGGCGGGCCAGCGACAGCGGGTTGCGCTCGCACGGGCACTCTATGGCGATCCGTTCCTCGTTATCTTGGACGAGCCCAATTCCAACCTCGATTCCGAAGGGGAGGCCGCGCTGGCGGCGGCAATTGAGGGCGTGCGGGCGCGAGGCGGCATTGCTGTCGTGGTCGCCCATCGGCCGAGCGCGCTTGCAAGCCTGGATCAGGTACTCGTCATGGCTAACGGCCGTGTCCAGGCGTTTGGCCCCAAGAATGAGGTCTTGAGCAAGGTAACCCGTTCGGGCGGCGTTCCCCTGAAGGTCGTCTCCGGCCCTGAGGAGGCGACACACTGATGACGCAACACGCGGCATCGGCGATCGACCGGACCATTCGACGCTATCTGTTCGGCGGCCTCGCGGTTTGCATGCTCCTGGTTGGCGGGGCCGGAAGCCTGGCCGCGGTCACGGAGCTTTCTGGAGCCGTCATTGCTTCGGGAAGGCTGGTCGTCGATTCCAGCGTTAAAAAGGTGCAGCATCCAACGGGTGGAGTGGTCGGTCAGATCCTCGTGCGAGAAGGCGACGCCGTGAAGGCGGGCCAGGTTTTGATCCGTCTCGATGAAACCGTGACCCGGGCCGATTTAGCCATGGTCACCAAGAGCTTGGACGAATTCGAGGCCCGTCTGGCCCGCCTCGAAGCCGAGCGCGATGGCACGGACACCATCGCCTTCCCATCTTCGCTGACGTCGCGGCAGGACGATCCTGAGATCCGGCGTGCGATGGCCGGCGAGCAGTCCTTGTTCGAATTTCGTCGCCAGGCACGCGCTGGCCAGAAGGCTCAGTTGAGAGAGCGCATTGCTCAGCTCGCCGAAGAAGTCGCCGGCTTGAGCGAGCAAAGGGATGCTAAAAGCCAGGAAATCAAATTGATCGGGCTTGAGCTCGACGGCATGCGCAAGCTCTGGGAACGCAAGCTGGTTTCAATCGATCGCATAACGACACTTGAGCGTGACGCAGTCCGGCTTGAAGGCGAACATGGGAAGCTGACTGCCGCAATCGCGCAATCGAAGGGCCATACATCCGAAATCCGCTTGCAGATCATTCAGATCGGCCAGGATTTGCGCAGCGAGGTGGCAGCCGAGCTCCGTGACGTCCAGGCAAAGCTCGCCGAGTTGGTCGAGCAAAAGGTCTCGGCCGAAGATCAGCTCAAGCGTATCGATATACGCAGCCCGCAAACTGGCGTGGTCCATCAGCTTGGCGTGCATACGGTCGGCGGCGTCATATCCGCGGGAGAGCTCATCATGCAGATTGTCCCTGTGACAGACGATCTGACGGTCGAGGCGCGTGTGGCACCGCAAGACATCGATCAGCTGATGCCAAGGCAGAGCGCAACGTTGCGACTTTCGGCCTTCAACCAGCGGATAACGCCTGAGCTGAATGGTGTCGTCAGTGAGATCTCCCCCGATCTCAGCATCGATGAGCGAAACGGCGCGAGCTTCTATACTGTGCGTGTCAGCCTGCCGCGCACAGAGCTTACAAGGCTGAAGGGCCTGACCTTGTCGCCCGGTATGCCTGTCGAGGTGTTCTTCTCGACCGGCAGCCGCACAATGCTGTCTTACCTCGTAAAACCTCTGGCAGATCAAATCCAACGGGCATTCAGGGAGGATTGAGTTCGCGTGACGGACTCGGCCATAACCCATGCCGTGCTTAGAGCGTGATGATTAGGTTGCGGCATACTCGGCCTCGGTGAAGGAGTTGGCGCATTCCTTTGATGTGAGAGTGTCGTGGATTTTCCCGATGCTCGCAGACGGCGTCGGTGTTGCGTCTGGCGGCCGTTCTCAGCACGTGTTTGGTTTGGCGAGGAGCATCTCGATCGGATCAGGTCTGGCGAGTATTTCGGCAGGAAGAAGAGCTTGGCGCCGGCGTTGCTGACGGCGTGCCGGACGGCCATGACGACGATGTCGCCCGGCTTGAGGGTCGGCAAGAGCACCTTCCATAGAGCCGGAAGCCATTGATCGGCCCGTCTGTGAGCATCGGGCGGCGGCCCGGTCCACTGCGCCCGCCGACGCGCCAAGTCGGGCCGATCTTGCGCGCCCCCGCTGGATGATGACGAACGGCTATCGACATCTTCTTCGTTGTCGCTCCAACCGTCGGTTGGTGGACGCACTGCCGGTGAGAGCCTAACGTTCCTGAACGGTACGCGCGCACCGGGCAATTCCGCCCCCGCATCCCCCATGCCCGGTGCAAAGGCGCTCCGATCGGTCCCGCCGTCCTGGCATGTACGGCGGGACTTTTTGCGATAGGCCTTGGAACCCGCGCGGTGAAGGCCAGCAACTTCTCCCTCACACATTGCTGCCAGGTCGGTGGCCCCGAAGCCGGCGTCTCCTAGTTTCAGCCTGCTCTGTCGCAGATGGCGCTAAGTACGGCCAGCTCCTGGTACCTCGTCCAAGAGATCTGGACCGTTGCCCGCGGGCATTTGGCCGTCGGGCGTAAGCTTGTCCACCGCGTCGGGCAATTCTCTTGTGAGCCGGTCGAGAAGTTCGTCATGGGACAATCCGGTTTGCTCAGCCAGATCGCTCAATGTTTGCGGGTCGATTGCTTTCTCAACCTGATCGCGCTGAACGGGCCGGTTTGATCCTTTACTTACCCACGAATCAACCTGATCGCCCGCACCCGCATTTCTGAGACGGTCCAGGATGTCGCCGAGGCCGCCAGGGGAGCCAGCGCTAGCATTGGGATCTGTCGATTTCCTACCAGCGATCAACTCGCCGATCTTGTCCCTATTCTTGTAGGCAAGCAGGCCAAGCAACGCTATGGCGACCTTTCCTATATCAAGGCTCATTTCGCATCTCCTTCTATAAGGAAGGGACAAGGCATGCGGCTTCGAAAGGTTCCATGGTTATGCTGCTGGGCCGATATTCGATTCGGTTTTTAGCCGGACGATTGCGGCTTCTCGGCTCGTTCTGACTAGACTTCAGCTTCCGTGCCTCCGCAGAGTCAGCTCGCAGCTCACGTCGTCTCTCCGGAGGCGCGGGCTTTCTACATTCCGTCACCGATTGTGAGCGACACGCTCATTCAAAATCTTGCATTAGAAACTTGGAAGATGAGTGCAGCGGAAAACACTGCTGGCGCCATGGACAAGAACGATGGCGACACAATCGTCCTGGCTGGCTTCCGAGCCGCCTGCTCGGGGGTCCGGTGATCCGAGCAGACAGGGCGACAAGGATTTCGAGAGAGAGACCGACGGCAAATGGGTTAGACGATAGCGGTCACGAAAGCCGGGTGGGCATCACAATGTGGGAGGAACAGGAAGAAGCTGACACCGCCCTCGACAGCCAACCAGCCGTGGTTCCGTTGCTCTGGTCGTGTATGTGCTCTCGATCTTGATGCATAGTCGGTGCGATCATTTCGGTCAGCTCGCGCGCCTGTGCCTGCGCAATGCCGGTTCATCGGCTAAAACTTGGACCTGCCCTCCTTCAGTCGCTCGCAACTTGTCTTCTCCCATGTTGAAAACCTGTTTACGTTCGGCCCGTTGGAACCCAATGATTGGCAAAGCGACTTGTTCCTTGAGCTGCCAGCGCCCGACGGTCCCCAGCCGTTCGTGGTCGCTGACGCTGTCGCTGCGGAGACAATCTTTGGCGTGTCGGATCCCGAAACCTTTTCCAAAGCGCCAGCATAGGCCGCCGCATCCGCCACCGCTTAATGCCGCGCTTGACCCTTAGGCGAAGCCGCCTAGGCTTAGCGCAAAGCAGAGTTGAGTTGTCGCAACGCCCCCTGGGCGGCCGATAGCCTGTGTTTTTCGAAGATTGCTAGCTTCTGCTGATAAGTGATCCGCACCTTGGCGTTGCACCCGTGGCATCTGAAGTGCGCGATCGTTCTTAGTGTAGAACCTTTCCTTACTGCCGGATAGGAGCAATCCGGACAATTGAATGTGAGCGCAACATGAGACAAGTCTTTGGCTAAACCCATTCTCAGATCGTGTCCCAGGATGTGGTGGTGTAGCTGACGGCTTGGTCGCCGCGCTCTCCGGCATGGGGGCCGGGACGAGTAGCGTGCCACCGCTGGCAGGCTGATGAGCGGATCATCGCTCATTTGGCTGATGGTTTCCAATGTCATGTATCTGGCGCGCTGGACGGCCCATTCGTCGTTCTGCTCGAGCAGGAGCGCGCCTACGAGGGACGATAGCGTCGGGCAAGATGCCGACGACCTCGGTGCGCCGCTTGATCTCGCAATTGAGCCCAATCGCGCGCAGAGTTCCTGGACTGATGCTCGGCTGGCGGCAACTTGCTCGCCAGCCGAGTGAGTTCAGGCGGTGGTCAGGGGAGGCTGGCCAGCCAC
>NZ_JAMYTF010000031.1:0-81061 GCF_040322295.1 Mesorhizobium sp. M0159 | reverse complement strand
GCCGTCGCCGACGTCGTCGCGACGCTGATCAAGAACGCCAAGAAGATCAAGACCTCGGAAGAGGTTGCCCAGGTCGGCACCATCGCCGGCAATGGCGACGTGTCGGTCGGCTCGATGATCGCGGAAGCGATGCAGAAGGTCGGCAATGAGGGCGTCATCACCGTCGAGGAAGCAAAGACCGCCGAGACCGAGCTTGAAGTCGTTGAAGGCATGCAGTTCGACCGCGGCTATCTCTCGCCCTACTTCGTCACCAACGCCGAGAAGATGGTTGCGGATCTGGAAGACGCCTACATTCTTCTCCACGAGAAGAAGCTCTCCAACCTGCAGGCCATGCTGCCGATCCTCGAGGCCGTCGTGCAGACCTCGAAGCCGCTGGTCATCATCTCGGAAGATGTCGAAGGCGAGGCCCTGGCCACGCTGGTCGTCAACAAGCTGCGTGGCGGCCTGAAGATCGCTGCCGTCAAGGCGCCGGGCTTCGGTGATCGCCGCAAGGCCATGCTGGAAGACATCGCCATCCTCACCGGTGGCCAGGTCATTTCCGAAGACCTCGGCATCAAGCTCGAGAATGTCGGCCTGAACATGCTCGGCCGCGCCAAGAAGGTGTCGATCTCCAAGGAGAACACCACCATCGTCGACGGCGCCGGCAAGAAGGCCGAAATCCAGGGCCGCGTCGCCCAGATCAAGCAGCAGATCGAGGAGACCACCTCGGACTACGACAAGGAGAAGCTGCAGGAACGTCTCGCCAAGCTGGCGGGCGGCGTTGCCGTCATCCGCGTCGGCGGTGCGACCGAAGTGGAAGTCAAGGAAAAGAAGGACCGCGTCGATGACGCCCTCAACGCGACCCGCGCGGCCGTCGAAGAAGGCATCGTTCCCGGCGGCGGCGTCGCACTGCTGCGCGCTTCGCTGAGCATCAAGGCAACCGGCGCCAACTCCGACCAGGCCGCCGGCATCAACATCGTGCGCCGCGCGCTGCAGGCTCCGGCCCGCCAGATCGCGGCCAACGCCGGTGCGGAAGCATCGATCGTTGCCGGCAAGATCCTTGAGAACAAGGGGGCAACCTTCGGCTACAACGCCCAGACCGGCGAATATGGCGACATGATCGCCATGGGTATCGTCGATCCGGTCAAGGTTGTGCGCACGGCTCTGCAGGACGCGGCCTCGGTCGCCGGCCTGCTGGTCACCACCGAAGCCATGATCGCGGAGGCTCCGAAGAAGGAGTCGGCTGGCGGCGGCATGCCTGGCGGCATGGGCGGCGGCGGCATGGGCGGCATGGGCGGCATGGACTTCTAATCCAGCCAATCTCGCAAGCTTACGGAAAGGGCGGCAGCGATGCCGCCCTTTTTCGTTGATGTGGCGGAGATTGAGAGGCCGTCCGATCTCAAGTAAGCAGGCGCATATCCCGCAGGACGCGTCTGTTCGGCCACCATGCCGTTACTTCCAGGCGTCGCGGCGGCGCAGAACATCAATCGTCGAGCTGCAGCCTTGGCCCTTTTGGCGGAACGCCGCGCCGCCTTCGATGCGATGAAGGCATAAACGTCAATGCACCGCTGCGGTGGCACTCTTGGCCGGCAATGCCCCCTCAATCAGCGCCGCGACCTCATCGGCTACCGCCAGCACCGGGGCGCGGTCGTGGGTGGCGCGTGCGATCACCATCAGTCCTTCAAGCGATGATTCGACCAGCAATGCCAGCGCGTGCGCGCGCCGTTCGGGCACCCCTGCCCTGACGAAGGCCGCCCTGAGCAAGCCTATCCATTGCTCGAAGGCGGACCGGCACAACTCGGCCAGTTCCGGCATGTCGATCGGCGAGTCCAACACCACGGGTGCGATCGGGCAACCGAGCGTGAACCGATTGTCTTCCAGCATGCGCGCGACCGACTGGTAGATGTGGTGGACAGCCACCGCCGGGTCCTTTTCGGCAGCGAGCGCGGCGTCCAGCCTCTGCGTCACATCGGCGACGCTGTCGCGCGTCACTTCGATGACCAGCTGATCCTTGCCGCCCGGAAAGTGAAAGTAGAGCGAACCTCTCGGTGCGCCTGAGGCGCTCAAAATATCGTTGAGCGACGTGCCGTGGTAGCCGCGCTGCCTCAGCAGCAGCCCGGTCGTCTCGAGTATGCGGGTGCGGGTGTCGTTCGCCATGTCAACCTCTGTCAGGAGTGAGCATTATAGGCCTTGCATCGAATATGACAATCGGTCTATATAATATGTAGATCAGTCTACATATGCGAGAGGCAGATGCGCAGTTGTCGTCTTGAAGGAACCCGCGGGATCAAGTGCCTGGTGATGCGCGACGAGGCGCAGCCGACGCCGAAGCCGCACGAGATCGTCGTGCGTGTCCGCGCCACCTCGCTCAACCGCCGCGATATGATGATCCTCAACGGCACCTACCCGCTGGCGCCGCGCCAAGGCGTTATCCCGCTGAGCGACGGTGCCGGCGAAGTCGTTGCCGTCGGCGAGGCCGTCACCCGCTTTGCCGTCGGCGACCGCGTCACCGGCAGTTATTTTGCGCGCTGGATCGACGGCCGCATCAATGCCGGTCTGATCGACCAGCTTGGCTGCACGCTGGACGGGATGCTGGCCGAATACGCCGTGCTCGACGAGCAATGGGCGGTGCGGCTTCCCGATCATCTCGACTGGCATCAAGCGGCGACACTAACCTGCGCCGGCCTGACCGCCTGGAATGCCGTGACGGCGGCCGAAATGCCGAAGCCCGGCCAATGGGTTCTTGTCATCGGTTCAGGTGGCGTCGCGCTATTTGCGCTGCAATTCGCCAAGCTGCTCGGCTGCCGTGTCGTGGCAGTCAGCTCGCGCAACGAGAAGCTGGACCGGCTGCAGGCGCTGGGCGCCGACCTCGTCGTCTCGACCGCCGACATGCCGGAATGGGGTGCTGCGGTGCGCGAGCAGACCGGCGGCATCGACCTCGTCGTCGAGACCGGCGGCCCGCCGACCTTCGCGCAATCGATGATCGCCTGCGCGCTTTACGGGCGCATCGTGCTTCTCACCATACAGGATGCGAAAGGCGGGACGGTGCAGATCCCCGGCCCGGTCTACCAGCGCAGCCTCGCCACCATCAGCCGCCTGTTCGTCGGCAATCGCACCAACCTCGAAGCCATGCTGCGCGCCATCTCGGTGCATCGGCTTAAGCCTGTCATCGACAAGGTGTTCGCCTTCGACGAGGCCAACGACGCCTATCGCTATTTCCAGCAAGGCGACGTCTTCGGGAAAGTGGTCGTCGACAGCGCCTGACTGGTCCGCCCCAAAATCTGATCGACCCCTCAAATCAAAGGAGAGACACAATGACCATTCGTGAAGCAGAGGCCCAATGGCAGGGATCGTTGAAGGAAGGTTCGGGCCGGCTGAAGCTCGGCAGCGGCGTCTTCGAAGGCGCCTACTCGTTCCCGTCGCGTTTCGAGAACGGTCCCGGCACCAATCCCGAGGAATTGATTGCGGCGGCGCATGCCGGCTGCTTCTCGATGGCGCTGAGCGCCGTCCTCGGCCGCGAAGGTTACACTCCCGCGCGCATCCACACGATCGCGAAAGCGCATCTCGGCGCCACCGCGGCCGGACCGACGCTGACCCGTATCGAGCTGGAGACCGAGGCAAGCGTCGCCGGGCTGGCGGCGGGGGAGTTCGAGCGGCTGGCGCAGACGGCCAAGGAGAGCTGCCTCGTGTCGCGGGCGCTGGCCGGCGTCGCAGTGATCACGCTCAAGGCCCGCCTCATCGAAACCGCTACCGATCACTGAAGGGAAGGAATATCCAATGACACAGGAACTCATCATCGACATCGCCGCAGCCAAACGCTCCGCCGAAACGGCCGAGATCATGCGGCGCTACAACGACGTCTTCCAGCGCCACGACCCGTCGGCGCTCGACGATCTGGTGGCGGAAGATTGCGTGATCGAGAACACCACGCCGGCCCCGGACGGCGCCCGCCGCATCGGCAAGGGCGCCTGCGTCGAACTGTGGTCGGCGATCGCGACCGGACCCGGCACGCGCTTCGACATCGAAGAAACTTTCGTCGCCGGCGACCGGGCGACGATCCGCTGGCGCTACTGCATGGCCGACGGCAATTCGCTGCGCGGCGTCAACCTGATGCGCGTGGCGGACGGGCAGATCGTCGAGGCCATGGGCTATGTGAAGGGATAGATTTGCGCTGCCCGCGACCTTCCTGTCTAACGGTCCGCCAGCGCCAGTTTGGCGCCGAGCATGACAAAGGCTCCGGCGAAGGTACGGCGCATCCAGGTCAGCACCTTTGGCCGCGACACGACATGGCTGCGGATCGACGCGGCAAAAATGCCATAGCCGACAAAGACCACGAAGGTGAGCAGCATGAAGATGCTGCTGAGCTCCAGCATTTTCGACAGCGCATGCGGTTCGGTGGTGCTGACGAATTGCGGCAGGAAGGCAAAGAAGAAGATCGACAGCTTCGGATTGAGGATGTTGATGAGGATGCCCGAAGTGATCACTTTGCCGGCCGAGCGCGGCGCGACATTTTCGTCGACGCTCAGGCCGCCCTTCTCCTTCAGCGTGTTCCAGGCCATGTAGAGAAGATAGGCGACGCCGAGATATTTCAGCGTCTCGAAGGCGACGGCACTTGTATGCAGCAGAGCCGCGAGGCCGGTGATGGCGGCCGCCATGTGCGGAATGATGCCGAGCGTGCAGCCGAAAGCGGCAATGATGCTGGCGCGCGCACCACGCGAAAGCCCGGCGCTCAGCGTATAGAGAACGCCGGTACCGGGCGAAGCCACGACAATCAGCGACGTCAACAGAAATTCGATGCTCACGGATGGTCTCCCGGTGCTGGCCCTGCCGCCGGCAGCGTAATCAGCGAAACGTGCGGGCACAAGTCAGCCTGAGAGCCTATGCGCATTCAGATCATGCTGTTGGCGTGCAGCTTGCTATCGGCTATAGGCTGCCGAACTTCCCAGTGTTCGACCAGCTTGCTGTCCTTCAGCCTGAAAATGTCGACAATGGCTAGGCCCTCCTCCTCCGGTTCGCGTTTTGCGTGCATGTGCACGATGACGAAATCCCCTTCGGCAAAAATCCGCTTCACCTCTCCCTTCACGAGGGGAAATGACTGTTTGAGCTGCTGCAGATAGGCTTTGAAGCCTTCCGCACCATCCGCAATGTTCGGATTGTGTTGGATGTAGCGTTCGCCAAAATGCATCGAAGCAGCTTCGATGTTGCCTTGGTTTACTGCTTTGTCGATGAAGTCCAGGACGATCGCCTTGTTGGTGTCGAGCAAATTATGGGTCTTGGCTGGAACTGGATTTGATGGTTCGTCACGCATGTTTTTGCTCCTTCCCGTGCCTGCTTCTGCCTGTTGTGGACAGGAGCGTCCGCAGGCCGATCTTGCCAACATAATCAGCCACGCTTGTGAGATGGTCGATACGCTATTCGCCTGGATTCTTATCCAATCGTCTAATATCGTCGTCCTATTCATCGTTGGAGGATGGTTCTCATGGACGCCTTGTCCGAAGTTCTTGCTTCGCTGAGATTTGGCAGCGCCATGATCGGCAGCGCGACCCTGCATCGGCCATGGGGTATTTCGGTGGATCCGACAAGGAATGCCGCCATCCACGTCATACAGAACGGCGAATGCTGGCTGCGGTTAGCCGGTGAAAGGGAGCCGATCCGCTTAGGCGAGGGAGATGTCATCCTTGTCGCGAGCGGTATCGGGCATGCCCTTTGCAATCCGGCGGATGCACCGACGGCATCGATATCCGCCGTCCTTTCCGCAAATCGGAGCGGACTGGAACCGAAAAGCGAGAGCGGCGCGACAACTCTTCTTTGTGCGAGATATTCACTCGACGGCGTCGGGCCATATCCGATGGTTTCGCTGCTTCCTCCGCTGATTCATTTGACCCGGAATCAGATCGACACCAGCGAGCCGCTGCGGCTTGCCCTGGAACTTCTGCAGGTCGAAGCGAAAGGCGATCTCGGCGGCCACGACATTGTCGCCCCACGCCTTCTCGACAGCACGTTCATCTTCTTGTTGCGCGCCTGGATCGAACATCAGCCACTCGGAACAGGGGGATGGTTTGGCGCCTTGCGCGACAAAGGCATTGCGCAGGCTTTGCGCCTGATCCACGAGCGGCCGGGCAATCCCTGGACCATCGCTTCCCTTGCCAGCGGCGCAGCACAGTCCCGGGCCACCTTCGCGCGTCGCTTCGCTCAACTGGTAGGACAGCCGCCGCTGTCCTATGTGACCCGGTGGCGGATGAACCTTGCCGCCAAGGCTCTGCGGGAAACGAACCAGAACATTGGCGAGATCGGGCGCGCCGTCGGATATGAATCGGTGCCGTCGTTCTCGCAGGCATTCAAACGATTGACCGGACGATCGCCCGGCCTCTACCGCAGCGACTTTCGCCCATCTGATTGACGAAATTCAAACTGAGACGCCAGCCCGAGGGCCGTCATTACAGCGTCGGCAGACCGTGAGCCCGACGCGCGATCAGGCAGTCGTCATCGCCCGGCATGCAGGCGCGGCAGACGTCGGGGCGGATGTCGTAGATGCCGCATGCGGTCGACTTGCCGACCTCGCCGCACAGTGCCGAACAGCGCGCGCCGTCGCAGCGCATACCGGCTTCGTCGGCAGCCACGTATTTTTGCGGGATAAGGTCGAGCTGCGCGTCATCCTCGGTGGAGAAGCGCGGCCATCTGGACGAGTAGGCGCAGCAGGCGCCACAGGTCTGGCAATCGAAGGCAATCGGACCGGCGCCCTCTTGTGGCGACGAAAACTCCTCTGCGACCGCCAGGGCAAGCAGCCTTGGCGCAGATTTCCGGTCGGCATTTTGCTGCAAGGGCGCTATTTCTTCTTGGGCTTGCGCGGCGGTGCTTCCGCCGGCGACCTGAACAGATCGGTGCCCGCTTCGGCGGCTTCGCCGGTTTTTGGCGCGGCGGCCGGCTTGACCGGCTTCACGGCGGCAGCAGGCGCTGCCGGCTGGCCCTTGGCGGAAAACTTGATTGCCATATCAATCCTCGTCAGAGAAACGCGATGATGGCGCATTCGGATTGCGAAGGCGGCCGATGAGCGCCGAAACGGCCGTGATGTTCATTTCTTCGGGCGACCAGTTCCTGGCTTCCTCGATGTGCCGGGGCGCCAGCTCGCGATGCGTGCTGCCGCTGTAGGCGGCATCCTGAAAGGTCACGCGCTCGCGGGTCTTGGCGTTTTCCCGGACGTATTCGATCAGATAATTGGGGCATTCGGCACGACCGCGCACGCCGAGCCGAACCTGGGCATCGCCGTGGACACGCCTGCAGCGCTCGAGCTTTTCGAGCACGCGCCGGACATATTCGACCGGCTTGTCTAGTTCGCCCACGACATCGGCGATGGTCGAATCTGCGGCGATCGCCTTTTGAGGCACGCGTTTGGTGGCCATCAGCGTTTGCCTGCGCGTTTCGGCGAGGCCGCGAGCGCAACCGCCGCCGCCATGTCGTCGGCTTCCTTCTCCAGGCGCAATTCGCGCAGCCGCGCGGTCTTGGCTTCGCGGGCCTGGCTGACGGCATCCCGTTCGGAATTGATGCGGTCGAGCGACATCGACTGGGTCCGCGTCTTGCTGAAAATGGATTCGGCCTGGTCGCGGGGTTTTTTTGAAGTTGCGGTCAAGGTCTTTCTCCCGGTTCGGAGCACGCCGCCGAAAAGTGGCGAGACTGGTCTTTCGGCCAGGATCCCGCACAAAGCAATACGGCAGCCGGTTTCAAATTGCTGGAACGTCCTTAGCACGTCCGGGCCGTCGAGCAGCGCTCTTTCGGCGATCGAAGCGCAAAAATGAAAAAGGCCAGGCACCGCCTGACCTTCCATGAGAGCGCCCGCGCATCCCGAGAGACGCGCAAGGAAACGTTCTTCTCATGCGCATGAGCGGGGACTTAACATCCCCGCGATCATGCGCTGGAATTTGCCATTCACCGGTGCCAGTACATCCGTGGTCACCGGTGAGGCTTAATTCCGTTTTAGGCCGCCTTCAACTGGTCGGCGGACATCTTGCCCGACTTGTTGTCGCGGACCATCTCGTAGCCAAGCTTCTGGCCCTCGACGATGTCGCGCATTCCGGCGCGCTCGACGGCTGAGATGTGGACGAAAACGTCGGCAGAACCGTCGTCAGGCTGAATAAAACCAAAACCCTTGGTGGCGTTGAACCATTTAACTGTGCCTGTGCTCATAACGAACCCTTTCCATGGCAAATATTCGTTCGCCGTCATGCGGATGCACAACAACGTTTGTCTCGATTTTGATGGGGGAAGTTCGCCAAAGGCGCGCCTAAGCACGCGGATAACAAAAGTCGGTCAAACAAATATCGACAAAATTCTTATAGACTTCTTTGCGCGTTGTGTCAATTTTTTTGATTTTCCACACTCGCGGAGACGCGCGGCGGCGGCCCGCGCCAGCACATCGGACGGCGAAAGCCGGGCTATTGCCCGCCGAAAAAACCAATCAGCCGGGAACCATTTTGGCGCCGGGGCATTCTTTCGGTGTCGAAAGCCGTTCTTGAAAGAGCGATCTTGAGAGAGGCGGACGACAAACAGGACGCCCCCGCGCAGATAAAAGGCACGAGGGGCGTTCCTGTGATGCGACCATTCGCGCCGCTGCACCCTGCCCCTCACAGCATGGCCCGGCTGAGCCCGCCATCCACCGGCAAAGCCACGCCGGTGATATAGGCGGCGTCGTCGCTGGCCAGGAATGCGGCAACCGCGCCGAATTCGGCGGGGGTCCCGTAGCGCTTTGCCGGGATTTCGGCCTGACTCTCGGCGGCGATCACAGCAGCGTCCACACCCCTGTCGGCGGCGTCCATCGCGTCGAACTGTTTCGTCCGGTCCGTCGCAAAACGGCCAGGCAGCAACAGGTTGACGGTGACGCCGTCCGCCGCCACTTCGCCGGCCAGGGTCTTGGCCCAGCCGGCAAGCGACGCGCGCAACGCATTCGAAGCGGTGAGGCCGGGGATCGGCTCGCGGACGGACGTGGAGGAAACGGCGATGATGCGTCCCCAGCGCCGCGCCCGCATGCCTGGCAGGAAAGAAGTGGCGATGCGCATCTGGCTCAGCACCATGCTGGTGAACTGCTTCTCCCAGACGCTCGCATCGAAGACGCTGGCCGCGAAGGGGGGCGGGCCGCCGCCATTGAGCAGGACGATGTCGATCCGCTGATGCTCGTCCTCGATGGCACGGATCAGCCGGGAGACGCTGTCGTTATCGGAAAGATCGGCGCTGAAGGTCGAGCAGATGTGGCCGGCGGACTCGATCGCGCGCCGCGCCGCATCCAGGGTCTCCTCCCCTCGTCCGACCAGGATGATCTCGGCGCCTTTCGCCGCGAGCGCTTCGGCGACGCCGAAACCCAGGCCCTTGCCTCCGCCGAGAACAAGCGCCTTCCGCCTCTCAAGATTTGCACTTATCAAGCCAAGCCTCCCCTGGTTTCGCTGCGCACTCTCGGATCAGGCCCGAGTGCATGTTTTGGGCGTGCATCAGCGGACGTGCACAATGGCGTCGGCCTCGACCGGAACATTGGCCGGCAAGCCGGCCATACCGAGCGAGCAGCGGGCATGCTCGCCACGCTCGCCGAAAACATGGAGCAGAAATTCGGATGCTCCGTTGCCGACCTCCGAATAGGCCGCAAAGCCGGCCGCCGCGTTCACATAGACGGTCAGCTTGGCGAATTTCACGACGCGGTCGAGATTGCCGTCCAGTTCCTTGTCCAGCCAATAGACGATGTTGGCCGCGCAGAGCCGGGCGGCGTTCCGCGCCGCGGCCAGATCGATCTCTGCGCCAACCTGGCCGATCGCAGCGATCTCCTGCCCGATCTCGGGGATCTGACCGGAGACATAGACGATGTCTGCGACCCGAACCGTCGGCGAGAACGGCAAAGCAGGCCGATCGAGCGACGGCCAGGCGACACCGAGCTCTTCAAATCTTCTTCTGTAGGACAAGGTGGCTGCTCCTGTTTTCGTTGGCGCGAGCGGACCTTGAATTCAGGTCGGGCTTTCGGATAGCCTGATAGTGCTGACACAGCTATCAGGAATTCTTATGACTGGAGATATCGACGTCCGGCTGCTGCGCGCCTTCGTCACCGTGGCCGATACGGGAACGGTGAGCCGGGCGGCCGATCGGCTTGCCCGCACGCAGGCGGCGGTGAGCATGCAGCTTCAGCGCCTCGAGGGCGAAGTCGGAGCCGAGCTGCTGCGCCGTTCGCCGCGCGGCGTGACGCTGACCGAGGCCGGCGAGATCCTGCTCGCCTTCGCCCGCAAGGCCATCGCGATCGGCGACGATGCCAGGCGCGAGATAGAAGGCCGCAGGCTGGTCGGCCGTGTCCGGCTCGGCATCGTCGAGGATTTGGCGGTAACGCGGCTGCCGTTGATCATCGCCGACTTCCGCCGCCGGCATCCTTCCGTGGAGATCGAGCTGACGTCGGCCAGCAGCAGCGATCTCAGCAAGTCGCTGGGCGAAGGAAGATGCGACATCGTCATGGCCGATCCGGCGCGCTTCACAAAGGCGCCGCGAGGCCATCTGTCACGACAGCTGGTCTGGGCGGCAAGCCGCATGATCGAGATCGATGACGAGGTTGAGCTTCCGCTGATCATCTTCGAAGGCGCCTGCTCCTGGCAGGACAGGATGCTGGCCTCGCTCGCCGAGGCCGGGATCGGCTGGAAGATCGGCTGCCGCGTGTCGACCTTCGCGACACTGATCTCGGCGCTGAGGGCCGGGCTTGGCACCGGGCTTCTGCTGCAGGAAGGACTGCCGCCCGACTGCCAAAGCCTCAACGGACGCTTCAACCTGCCGCCGGCGCCGATGGCGGATTTCGGCGTCTACCTCGCGAGGGACCCGTCGCGGCTGGTCGAGGAGTGTGGCGATTTCCTGCGGGCGGGTTTCGAAGTCTAACGAAACGATCCGACGTCATTCACCGCTCCTGGTCGGTCGGGCGGATGACGATCTCGTTGACGTTGACGTGTGCCGGCTGGCTCACGGCGTAGAGAATGGCCGCGGCGATGTCCTCGGCGGTCAGCGCCTCCATGGCGGCGAGCCGCTGGTCGAGCCCGGCCTTCGCCGCCGGGTTGGTGACATGGTCGCCGAGTTCGGTGCGCACAAGGCCAGGCTCGATGACGGTGACGCGAACCTTATCGGCATAGACTTCGCGGCGCAGCGATTCGGAAAAGCCGACGACGCCGAACTTGGTTGCTGCGTAGCCGCTGGCGCCTGGATTGGCGAGACGGCCGGCGACCGACGAGACATTGACGATGTGACCCTTGGCGGCCCTGAGATGCGGCAGCGCCGCCTTGGTGACGCCCATCAGCGCCAGCAGGTTGAGCTCGACCATGCGGCGCCAGTCGTCGAGTATCGCCTCGGCGACCGGCGACAGAAGCATCACTCCGGCATTGTTGACGAGGATGTCGAGGCGGCCCCATTCGGCGACGACCTTGTCGACCATGGCGCTGACATCGTCGTTGCTGGTGACGTCGGCCTCGATGCGGAGCGCCGTGCCGCCGGCCTTTTCGATACGTGCGACCAGCGCTTCGAGACGATCGGCGCGGCGTGCGGCAATCGCCACCTTGGCCCCGGCGGCTGCGAGCGCCGCAGCCGTTGCCTCGCCGATGCCCGAGGAGGCGCCGGTGACGAGTGCGACCTTGCCGACCAGTGCGGAAGAAACAGAAGTCATTGTGAAGTCTCCAAGGCCCTGCCCGATCTTCAGATAGGCCGCGGGCCGCGAAGTGGAAGACCAGCTTGCCGGTTGCTCGGCTCTACTCGTCTGGGCCGGGCTCCGGCCAAGGCTCTTTCGCCGCCTCGGCATACCAGTGCCGCATCGCCGGCATCGAAAGCACGGCGTCGACATAGGCGCGGGTATCGGTTGCCAGCGTGCTGCCATAGGTGTCGAAGCGGGTGACGACCGGTGCGTACATGGCATCGGCCGCGGTGAAACGGCCAAACAGAAACGGCCCGCCTTTGCCGTATTTTTCGCGGCATTCGCGCCATAGCCCTTCGATGCGCGCCCGTTGCGCCTCACCTTCGGCGTCGAGCGGCTTGTAGCCTTTCGGCCGGCGCAAATTCATCGGCCAGCCATAGCGGACCTCGCGAAAGCCGGAATGCATCTCTGTCGCCGCCGAGCGGGCCAGCGCGCGGGCGCCGATGTCGGCCGGCCAGAGCTTTTTCCCGGGAAACAGCTCGGCGAGATATTCAAGGATGGCAAGGGTTTCCCAGACGATCCGGACCTCGCCATTCGGCAGCCGATGGTTCAGCACCGGCACCTGGCCGGTCGGCGATATCCTGGCCAGATTGGCCGCGGTCTCGGGCGTGCGCAGGCGCACAAGACCTTCCTCGAACGGGATCTCCAGATACTTCATCGCCAGCCACGGCCGCAGTGACCACGACGAAAAACACTTGTTGCCGATGAAGAGCGTGAATTCAGCCATTGTCCCTCCGGCCCTGTCTGTTCGGGCGTTCTGGTGCACCCTATCCTGTCGGCTTCGCGGCCGGAAGCTATCCCAATCGACGGGCAGAACCCGGAACCTAAGCGATCCGCGACCGTTTCTCCAGGCGAACGGTCCAGGAGATGCGAGATGGTGAACAAGGATCAGGTTGCCGGCGTTGCCAAGCAAGCCAAGGGCTCGGTCAAGCAGACCGCCGGCAAGGCCACCGGCAACAGGCGCGCCGAGGCCGAAGGCGACGTCGACAACGCGACCGGCAAGATGCAGAAGGCTTACGGCGACGTGAAGGAGAAGGTGAAGAAGGCGCTTTGACGCCGGCCCTTCGTGAACCAGGAAAAGGCGGCTCGGCCGCCTTTTTTGGCCCTCTCCTGCCCGTCAGAAAGTCAGGCTTTTGCTGTATGCATTGGTGAAGGTGACCTCGCCATGATCTCCGGCGGCTTCGCCCAGCACCACATCCATGCTGTTTCCCGTCACCCGCGCCAACGCAAAGCCGCCCATGAAGGCGGCCTTCGGCTTGAACAGATCGAGCCCGTCACGGTGGTAGATCATCGGCGTCGCGTGCTGGTGGCCATGGAAGATGCCGACGACGTTGTAACCCTTCAGCACAGCCAGCAGCGCCTGCCTGTCGGCTTCGCTCCACCAGTGGGGCGGACCCTTGCCGCCGTCGTCGAAGGTTTTCTCGGCGGCGTCCCATCTTTCGATCGAAAAAGTATCCCAGCCATAATGCTGGAACAGGATGACCGGGCGGCCGTCGCCGACATAAGTCGCCAGGTCCTGCTTCAGCCATGGCAGGCTGCTGACGGCGCCATGGCCGGTATCGCCGGCGAAACGGTGCGTCTGGACAAGATGCAGGCCGCCCCAATCCCATGAGTAGCAATCGGTCCCGACATCGTAGTCTGTCGCCGGCGCAGGCGGCTTGAAGAACACGCCGGGGCGGTGGTTGACCTCGACGTAGTCGCGCATTTCGCGGCGGTACCAGTCGACATGCGAGCGCGGGCCGTTCTGGTCGAGGTCGTGGTTGCCGAGGCCGACATAGACCGGCATGTGCACGCGGTCGGGGCCGACGCCTTGCTGGTAGCGCTGGCTGAACTGAAGCAGTTGCGTGCCCTCGCTGGGCTGGGTGATCTGGCCGCCGCCATCATCGGTGATGTCGCCGCCAACGACGAGGCCGAGCGGCGTGCCGATTTTGCCCGTCGAGCGCAGGGCGGTGGCAACGCCATCGATTTCAGCCGGCCATTGCCTGTCGCCGACGCCGTTGAGTGCGGCGACGTTGCGCAGCAAGGCAGCGTCTGTCTTGCCCTCCTGCTCGCAGTGCGGGCTCAATCCGTTCGCCATGCGGCAGGCATGGACATCAGCGATAAACAGGAAAGTGGCGTCGATCGGCGGGATGCGCTGCCCGGTCTGGCCGAAGGCCGGGCGCGAAACGGCGCCGGCCGCGGCAACGGCCGCTGCCTTCATCAGGAACCTGCGCCGGGAAACCGGCCGGGCGGAAATGCGATGCATCATGCGCTAAAATTCAGCACGACGCGGACCGGCAGTCCAGTTGCTCGCAAAGTGTGTCGACACGTTCCCCCAGGTCTGGCATTGCTTTCGGCATTCAACTTGCGCGGGCAGAGGAGGACGCCATGAACACTGCATCCATCGGCATGACAATGGCCATTCTGGCGGTGACGAGCGCGGCGCATGGCGCCGAGTGCATCGACGCCAAATCGGCCAAGGCCGGCTTCATTCTCGAAAGGGCTGGCATCCACAGCGAATTTCGTCCGGCGGCGGGCGGAATGGTGGCGGTTGCCAACAAATACCAGTCGCAATCGCCGCAGTCGCAGTACCTGTTCGGCGGGCTGATCGAGGTGTTTCGCGACAGCAGCACGGGGCAGCTGGCGATGATCCCGTTTTCCGATCTCAGGAAGGTGTTCCCGCTGAAGGCGGGTGCCAAGAGCAAGATCGTATTTGCCCGTCTCGCACCGAACAAGCCGCCGAAGGGCACCGAGACGCTGGAGATCAACATCAAGGGCAAGGAGACGTTCAGCCTGGGTGATTGCAAATACTCCGTGCTCGCGGTCAAGCAGACCATCAGGAGCGAGGCCGGCGAGATGCGGGACGAGTTTACCGCGCTTTACGCACCCGACCTGCAGGCAGTTGTGGCCAGGCGCTATGGCGAGGGCACCAGTGCCGAAAGCGTGGTCGGCTACGAGCTGATCAAGCCGCTGCCGAATTAAGAGCTCGGCCTCCCCGCCTCGGTCATAGTGAGCGACTGTCCTGCCGGCGTCAGAGGGCTCTGTGCAGTATCCTGCTACGTCGCCTCGTTCCTGCTTTGGACGACATAACTCCCTGCTCCAACGCCATCAGGCAGTCACGCAGCACGCTCGCGTCCTGTGCTGTCTTGGCCATCGACATGGCGCCCGAATAGCTGGCGACGGCGAGCGCTGCGAAGCGCTGCGGATCGGTGCCCAGCTCCCGGCCCGCCTGCTGGTCGGCGCTGATCTTGTCGGCGATCGCCTGACGCCAGGTCGAAAAAATGCCGGCAAGGGCAATGCGGAAATCCGGATCGGCAAGCGACAGTTCATGCGCCAGGTTGTTGAGCGGGCAGCCGCGCACGAAACCCTGCTGCTCCAGCTCCGCCGCGACGGCCGCGAACACGGAGCGCACGCCCTCGCGCGCTGAGGGAGCCATCCGCATCGGCGCGATCCAAGTCTCTTCTACGGCGGCGGCGACCCGCTCCTCGATCACTGCGAGCGCCAGCGCCTTCTTGGTTGGGAAATGGTGGTGCAGCGCGCCGCCGGTGACGCCCGCCGTCGCCATCAGGTCGCCCATGCTGGATGCATGATAGCCGCGTGCCTGAAACGCCTCCTCGGCGACATCGAGCAGCTTTTTGCGCATGCCTTCGGGGTCGTTGGTGCGTTTTTGAGCCCGCGACCTTGGGCGAGCGGATATCTCTGCTGACATCTTCACACGATAGCAGATTGACAAAACAGGACAATCGGTCTGTTTTGTAAAACAGGATGACTGTCCTGTTTTGGAGCTCGCGCGATGAACCTGCCTTTGAACGCCATACCTAATCCCGATCTGCTCGCCTCGCCCGTCGTCGAACTCAGGCAATACACGCTGAAACCCGGCCGGCGCGAGACACTGATCGGCATCTTCGACAATCAGCTGATCGAGGGCCAGGAAACGGCGGGGATGACCATCATCGGCCAGTTCCGCGATCTCGACCGGCCGGATATGTTCGTCTGGCTGCGCGGCTTCGACGGTATGGAAGCGCGGAAAAACGCTCTGACCGCCTTCTATGACGGGCCGGTCTGGGCTGCCTGGCGCGACGCCGCCAACGCCACGATGATCTCATCCGACGACGTGCTGCTGCTGAAGCCGGCCTGGCCGGGCGCGAGCCTAGACCTCTCGGGATCGAAACGAGTACCCCAGGCGGACCTCGAAAAACCGTGCGCAGGCAGCGATTTGCAGGCAATTATTGTCATCAGGATTCATCATTTGCAACCGGGCCTGGAAGCCCGTTTCGCCAACGACTTCCAGACCGCGGCCCTTCCGGTGCTCGCCGCATTTGGCGCGTCGCCGCTCGCCGCCTTCGTTACCGAACATGCCGAAAACAGCTTTCCGCGGCTGCCGGTGCGGGCCAGCGAAAACGTCTTCATCAGCATCACCGGTTTCGCCAGCGCCGATGCACATGCCCGCCACGAGGCAGCCTTGGCTGCCTCCCCGGAGTGGCAAGTGTTCGAGCAGAGCGTCCAGTCACGTATGGCCAAGCCGACTGAGACTTTGCGGCTGTCGCCAACCTCACAATCGCTGCTTGGGCGGTGAGACGAGGCGAAGTTTCATACGCTGGGATAGGCAGGCGACTTGACCCGGAGTGCAGGCAGCGCTGCTCTGGGGTCATGCCGCCGGCGGAAGGCGGCAATGCGCGGGAGTGTTGGATGAGACTAGGCGGCAAACGGGCACTGGTCACCGGTGGCTCGGACGGGATCGGGCTGGCAATCGCCGAGGCGTTTTTGCGCGAAGGCGCGGACGTGCTGATCGTCGGCCGCGACGGCAAAAAACTCGACGCCGCCCGCAAGCAGCTCGGGGATAATGTCGAAGCGCTTTCGGCCGACCTGTCGGCCAGCGCCGGCATCGATGCCGTGGTCGAGCATGCCAGGCGCGGCCCACCTGTCGATATCCTCGTCAACAATGCCGGCGTGGCGTTTCTTGTGCCGTTCGAAACCGTCAGCGAGGATCAGTTCCAGCAGTCCTTCGCACTCAACGTCACGGCGGTATTCTTCCTCACCCAGCGGCTGTTGCCGCATCTCGCGCCGGGCGCGGCCTCGGTGATCAACATCTCGTCCTATTTCGCGCACAAGATGATCCCGAAGCGGCCGTCCAGCCTCTATTCGCTGTCGAAGGGCGCGCTCAATTCGCTGACCAAGTCGCTCGCCTTCGAGCTCGGACCGCGCGGCATAAGAGTCAACGCCATCGCGCCCGGCACGGTCGACACAGCGATGCGGCGCAGGTCGATCGAAAACCTGCCTGAGGCCGCGCAAGCCGAGCTCAAGGCCTATGTCGAGCGCAGCTACCCGCTCGGCCGCATCGGCCGAACCGGCGACCTTGCCGGCATCGCCGTCTATCTCGCCAGCGACGAAGCGGCATGGACCAGCGGCGGCATCTTCGCCGTGGATGGAGGATACACGGCGGGGTGAGGAGCGCGCGCTCTTCCTTCTCCCCTTGCGGGAGAAGGTGGCCGAGCGAAGCTCGGTCGGATGAGGGGTGCTGGACGGATCGCCGACGCCTCGTTTCTTCCAACACCCCTCATCCGGCTCGGCGCTACGCGCCGATCCACCTTCTCCCACAAGGGGAGAAGGAAAAGGCGCTGCTTCAACCGATTTGCATTCCCGTCACCCGCAATCTCCGCTTGAAGGCATTTGTGCAACGCGATACGCCGTTTGCAAATTGCAAACCGGAGAGACTTCGTGAGCGCGCCAGAGACCAGAACCGAAACCGACACGTTCGGTCCCATCGAGGTCGCCGCCGACCGTTACTGGGGCGCGCAGGCGCAGCGTTCGCTGGCCAATTTCAAGATCGGCTGGGAAAAGCAGCCGGCCTCGATCGTGCGGGCGCTGGGCATCGTCAAGCGGGCGGCAGCGGAGGCCAATATGGAGCTGAAGCGGCTCGATCCGGCGATCGGCAAGGCCATTATCGAGGCCTCCCAGGAGGTCATCGACGGCAAGCTCAACGAGCATTTCCCGCTGGTCGTCTGGCAGACCGGTTCGGGCACGCAATCCAACATGAACGCCAATGAGGTGATCTCCAACCGGGCGATCCAGCTTTTGGGCGGCGTCATGGGGTCGAAGAAGCCGGTGCATCCCAACGACCACGTCAATATGAGCCAGTCGTCGAACGACACCTATCCGACTGCAATGCACATCGCCTGCGCCGAGCGCATCATCCACGACCTGCTGCCGGCGCTAAGACATTTGCATGCGGCACTCGAGGCCAAGACCAAGGCTTTCGCCCATATTGTGAAGATCGGCCGCACCCATACACAGGACGCGACGCCGCTGACGCTCGGCCAGGAATTCTCCGGTTATGCGGCGCAGGTCGCCTCGTCGGTCAAGCGCATCGAACTGACCCTGCCCGGCCTGCAGGAATTGGCGCAAGGCGGCACCGCGGTCGGCACCGGCCTCAACGCGCCGGTCGGTTTTGCCGAAAAGGTGGCGGCGCGTATCGCCGCGATCACCGGCATCGATTTCGTCACCGCGCCGAACAAGTTCGAGGCGCTTGCCGCCCATGATTCCATGGTCTTCTCGCACGGCGCCATCAATGCCTGCGCGGCGGCGCTGTTCAAGATCGCCAACGACATCCGTCTGCTCGGTTCCGGCCCGCGTTCGGGCCTCGGTGAATTGTCGCTGCCGGAAAACGAACCGGGCTCGTCGATCATGCCGGGCAAGGTCAACCCGACCCAGTGCGAAGCGATGACGCAGGTTTGCGTGCAGGTCTTCGGCAACAATGCGGCGATCAGCTTCGCCGGCAGCCAGGGCCATTTCGAACTCAACGTCTACAATCCGCTGATGGCCTATTGTTTCCTGCAGTCGGTGCAGCTGCTGGCCGACGCTTCGGTGTCGTTCACCGACAATTGCGTCGTCGGCATCGAGGCCCGCGAGGACAACATCAAGGCGGCACTCGACCGTTCGCTGATGCTGGTGACCGCGCTGGCGCCGACGATCGGCTACGACAACGCGGCCAAGATTGCAAAGGCGGCGCACAAGAACGGCACAACGCTGCGCGAGGAAGCGCTGGCCACCGGGCTGGTCAGCGAAGCCGACTATGAGCGGCTGGTGCGGCCGCAGGACATGACGCATCCGGGGTAAGTTGATCGCGAAAACGTTACCTGGGTGAACAATCCGTAACCAATCTGGCGTCTTTGGTGAACAGTCGGCCTGCGCTAACTAGACGGGTATCCCAAGCCGTTTGGCCAAACCCTTCTGGAGAGTTACGCATGTCCACCAACACGTCCACCAACACTTCGTTTGCCGGTTCCGGCACCGCCGCCGGCGCCTCGGGCACGATCCTGCTCGGCCGCATCCTGCTTTCGGTCATCTTCCTGCTTTCCGGCTTCGGCAAGCTGACGGCGATTGCCGGCACCGCCGGCTATTTCGGCAGCCTCGGCCTGCCGCTGCCGATGGTGACCGCCATTGTCGTCGGCCTGATCGAACTGCTTGGCGGCCTCGCCATCCTCGTCGGCTTCCAGACCCGGATCGTCGGCTGGGTGATGGCGATCTTCACCGTTGCCACCGCATTGGTCGCCCACACCGGCTGGGCCGATCAGATGCAGATGATCAATTTCCTGAAGAACGTTGCGATTGCCGGCGGCTTCCTCGTGCTGGCCTCCTCGGGCCCAGGCGCCTATTCGATCGACGCCAAGCGCGGCTGAAGCAGTCCAGCATTGCTTGGACAAAAGGGGTGCGGAATTTTCCGCGCCCCTTTTTCGTTGTCGGTTTGTGCCCTTCGGTCCGCTGACGGAAAACCTGCTAAGATCGGGCGCCAGGCCAAGCGGCCGTCGACAACGGAGGTGAAGATGCCCCGCAATGCGCTGCTTCTGCTTTCCCGATTGCTGCTCGCCGCACTTTTCGTTCCGTCCGGCTTCCACGCGCTTACTGACGTTGCCGGCACATCAGGCTATTTTGCCGGCCTCGGCCTGCCGCTGCCAACACTCGTAGCCTGGGCGACGGGCCTGTTCGAGCTGATCGCCGGACTGCTCATCCTCGTCGGCCTCAAGACGCCGATCGTGGCGCTCCTGCTTGCCGCGTTCTGCATCGCGGCGGGCTTCATCGGCCACTATGGCCAGGGTGGCGACGATCCGACGCTGACCTTCATGCATTCACAGATGCTGATGAAGGACATCGCCATATCAGGCGGTTTTCTGGCGCTGGCAATGGCCGGCGCCGGCGCCTATTCGTTCGATGGCCAGGCGTTTGGGACCCGCGCCTGAGCAAGTCACCCGGTTTATTTGGTGTCCAGAAAAACAAATTTTGCGAGACGGCTTACATTGACAGGCACCGACGCTAGGGCGCTGTAGTAGCCCATCCGCCCAACGCCGATGTACAGACAAAGCTGCTGTTTTTCTACCGCTGCAGCCACCCACTCCGATCCGAAGTCGTTTGGATCCCAAACGTAGTTTCGAAGGTTGCTGTCTATGGCGACATATACATAACCATCTGATTGAATCAGTTCTTTTCTCTTGAGATACGGCAACAGATCGACTCGACCAAAAATGGGCTTGGTCGATCCGCCAATGGTCTGAGCCCTGTCGGAAAGAGCTTGGTCAATACCTCTTGAACATGGCTCGAGCCTTGAAAACAAATCGCTCTTCGACAGCGATTTCATAAATTTGAGAACGTCCGTGCTTGGCTTGAATACAAAGTAATTTATGCGCTCCCCGTTCTGGGGTGTTCTCAACATCCTATGAAAATTGAACGGCGTTCTGACGCCCGGCTCTTTGGGATAATGTCGATCCAGATCGAACGTCCCCTTGGCCACGACGGACAGGGTGTACAGCGTCTGGGCACTGGCGGTGCCCTCGAAGAGGACGAAGATCCCCGCAACCAACAGCTGAAGAACCTGCCTGGATTTCACGGCGTTTCCCTTCTTTCCTCAACTGTCGCGACGCGATAGCGCGGGCCTCTATTTGACAGAAACGCTAGGCCCGCCCTCGACTGCCAGCACCAGCCGGCGATTGGTGACCCTTGCCAGCTGTGCCAGCCGGCCGGCCGGCCGCTCGCCGTAAAGATCGGCCAGCGCTGCCGGCAGCACCAGCGCCAGCACGCCATTGCCGCGGTTTTCCCATTTCAGCCGTGGCATGACGCCCGGCATTGCCGCGGTCAGCAAATAGACGACGCGCAGCAGCGCCGCCAGCACGCGGGCGCGCTCGAGATAGCGCGGTGTCGCCAGTCCGCGGATTTCCGGAGCGGCTTCATTGAACACGCCCTCGTGGCGAAACAGGCTGACAAGCGCCAGGAAGGCGCGGCCGGGATGATCGACGCCGATGAACGAGGCGTGGGCGATGATGTTGAGCGATTGCTTGCCGCGATATTCGGGATGGGCACGCCAGCCGATATCGGCGAGCAGGCAGGCGGCGTGGCGGTAGCGCGCCTCATCCCTGGTCTCGTCGATGCCGAAGGCGGCGAACGCCTTGCCGGTCCACTCGACAAGCTCATGCGCGTGGTCGACCGAGCGCGAGCGCAGGCGGGCAAGCTCTTCGGCCGCCGAGATCAGCGGATCGGCCTTCTGCTCGGCCTTGTCGAGCAGCGAGTAGAGAAAGCCCTCGCGCACGCCCAGCGCCGAGACGATGATCTTCGACGGCTGCATCGCCGCCATGATCTCCTGCAGCACGATGGCGCCATAGGGCAGCAGCGAGCGGCGGTTCTTGGAAATGCCCTCGATGCCCTTGATCTTATCGATCTCTGCTTTCGCGACCTGCCGGAGGAAGTTCGCGGCGCTTTCGATGCCGATCTCGTAATGATGCATGACGCCGAGCGGGTAGTTGGTCATTTCCATGTGCAGTCGGGCGAGGTTTCGCCAGGTGCCGCCAACCGTGTAGAAGGCCCTGCCCTGCCCGGCTTTCAGCAATTTCGCCCGCGCCAGTTGCTCGCGCGTGATCTTTGCCGCCTGGGTCAGCGAGTTCTTCGCCATGTCCTGCAGGCGCAGGCCGCCCAACGGCAGCGTGATACCGTCACCGATCGTCTCACCGTCGATGTCGATCAGTTCGAGGCTGCCGCCGCCAAGATCGCCGGCGATGCCGTTGGCCGGATGGAAACCGGAGATGACGCCGAGCGCCGAATAATGGGCTTCCTCGCGGCCGCTCAGCACCTGGATCTCGGTTTTGAGCACATCCTCGGCGCGGTGGATGAAGTCGGGGCCGTTGACCGCCTCGCGAGCGGCGGCGGTCGCCAGCACATATATACGCTGGGCGCCGGCCTGGTCGGAGAGCGCGCGGAAGCGGCGGAACTCTTCCATCGAGCGCGTCACCGCCTCGGGATCGAGCTTTCCGGTCGAAACGATGCCGCGGCCGAGGCCGGCCAGCATCTTTTCGTTGAACAGCAAGGTCGGCGAGCGCGCCAGCCCTTCATAGATGACAAGACGGATCGAGTTCGATCCGATATCGATGATGGACAGCGGTCGGCGGTCCTGAAGCCGGCCCTGGGACGCTGAAATCATCAGCCCGTCGCTGCGTTCTGTTTCTTGCGGCGCTTGAACTGCGCGATGCGCTTGGGCGCATGCGACTTCAACGCATCGCCCCGTCCGGACAGGCTCGGATTGGTCATGAAATATTCCTGCGCGTTGAACGGTTCCTCGCCCTCCTCCAGCACGACGCGCCGGGAGGTTCCGTCAGCCAATACGTCGAAACTTTGCTGGTTGTCCATGATGTTGCCGAGCATGATCTGGCCGAGCACCTGTTCATGCACAGTTGGATTGGTGATCGGCACCATGGTCTCGACACGGCGGTCGAGATTGCGCGGCATCAAATCGGCCGAGGAGATGTAGACGATCGCCCCGTCCGAGGGCAGGCCGTGGCCGTTGCCGAAGCAGTAGATGCGGCTGTGCTCGAGGAAGCGGCCGACGATCGATTTCACCCTTATGTTCTCCGACAGGCCGGGCACCTGCGGTCTCAGGCAGCAGATGCCGCGCACGACGAGATCGATCTCGACGCCGGCACGGCTGGCATCGTAGAGCGCATCGATGACGATCGGGTCGACCAGCGCATTCATCTTCATCCAGATCCGGGCCGGCTTGCCCTCCAGCGCGTGGCTGATCTCGTCCGAAATGTGCTGGAGGATGCGGTCGCGCAGCGTGAACGGCGAGATGGCCAGCCGCATCTGCTCGGCCGGCTCGGCATAGCCGGTGATGAAGTTGAACAATTGGGCGACATCGCGCGCGATCGTCGGATCGGTGGTGAAGAAGGACAGGTCGGTGTAGATGCGTGCCGTGACCGGGTGGTAGTTGCCGGTGCCCAGATGCACGTAATTGCGCAGCCTGCCATCCTCGCGGCGCACCACCAGCGACATCTTTGCGTGGGTCTTCAGTTCGAGAAAGCCGAAGACGACCTGGACGCCGGCGCGCTCGAGGTCGCGGGCCCAGCGGATGTTGGCCTCCTCATCGAAGCGCGCCTTGAGCTCGACCAGCGCGGTCACCGACTTGCCGGCCTCGGCGGCGTCGACCAGAGCGCGCACGATCGGGCTGTCATTGGAGGTGCGGTAGAGCGTCTGCTTGATCGCCACCACTTCCGGGTCGGCCATTGCCTGGCGCAGGAACTGCACCACCACGTCGAAAGATTCGTAGGGGTGGTGGACGATGATGTCCTTCTCGCGGATGGCGGCAAAGCAATCGCCGCCATGCTCGCGGATGCGCTCGGGAAAGCGGGGATTGTAGGGGGTGAATTTCAGATCGTCGCGGGCGACGGCGACGATCTCCGAAATCTGGCTGAGCGCCAGCGGACCGGTGAGCACGCTGATGCGGCTTGCCGAGACGCCAAGCTCGCCGGCGACGAAGTCGCGCAACTCGGGCGGCATCAGCATGTCGAATTCGATACGGATGACCGAACCGCGGCGGCGGCGCTTCAGCGCCGTCTCGAACAGTCGCACCAGATCCTCTGATTCTTCCTCGACCTCGATATCGCTGTCGCGGATGATGCGGAACGTGCCGGAGCCCTTGACCTCATAGCCTGGGAACAGCTTGCCGATATAAAGACCGACCGCCTCCTCGAGCGGGATGAAGCGGACATGGCGCTTGCGATCCGGCAAACGGATGAACCGCTTCAGCGCCATCGGCAGGCGCAAAAGCGCACTCATCTCCTCGCCGTTCTTGCGGTGGCGCAATTGCAGCGCCATCGAGAAACCGAGATTGGGAATGAACGGGAACGGATGCGCCGGATCGATCGACAACGGTGTCAGCACCGGAAATACCTGCTCCTGGAAATGGTCCTCCAGCCAGGCCTTCTCGTCCTTGCTCAGCGCCTCGCGAGTGATGCTTTCAATGCCTTCCTTGTCGAGCAGCAGCATCAGCGCCGAAAGGCTTTTCTGCTGGTCCTCCTGCAGGCGCTCGACCTCGCGCAGCAATTGTTCAAGCTGCTGCTCGGGCGTGCGTCCGTCCGGGCTCTTCAGCACGATGCCCTCGCGTACCTGGCCGGCAAGACCCGCAACGCGGACCATGAAGAACTCGTCGAGGTTGGCGGCCGATATCGACAGGAAGCGAACACGCTCGAGCAGCGGATGATTGGCGTTCAGCGACTCTTCGAGCACGCGCCGGTTGAATTGCAGCCAGGAAAACTCGCGGTTGACGAAGCGGTCGGGATTGCCGCCTTCGCGGCTCGCCGCCTCGACGGTGATGAATTCGTTCTGCACCGGCTTCAGTTCGTTCATGGTTTCCGCTCTTCCCACACCGTTCGACGACCATAGCCTTAACCGGCTCAACTTATCCTCTGACAGGCTTTTGCGACAGTTTCATTTCATCGATCTTGCAAAGAGACGGGTTATGATCCAGATGCAATCGACAAGATCAGGAGACGACGATGGCAGGCGGTTCCATTCCCCATTTCCAGAACGATGCGGGCTATCCGGCAATCGACATCGGCGTCAAGGAATTCATGTGCACCGGCGCCAATCCGCCTTTCGACCACCCGCATGTATTTCTCGACATGGGCGACGACAATGAAAAGGTCTGCCCGTATTGCTCGACGCTCTATCGCTATTCGCCGAAGCTGAAGGCATTGGAAACGGTGCCGCCGGGCTGCCTTTATATCGACCAGGCCGCCTGATTCTTCCGCGACAAACCTGATGCAGGAAACGCAGTCCCGGCAGGTGGTCATCGCCGGGGCGGGCGTCGCCGGGCTGACCGCGGCACTGGCCTTCGCCGAGCGCGGCTATCGGATAAAACTGTTCGAACAGGCAGAGCACCTCGAGGCTGCCGGCGCCGGTATCCAGCTTTCGCCCAACGCGACGCGCATCCTACGGCAGCTCGGCGTACTCAATCGGCTGCTGGCGACGGCGGTGCGGCCGGAGGCGGTCGTGCTCAAGGATGCCGCCACGCTGCGCAAGCTGGCGCGCGTACCGCTTGGCCAGGCGGCCGAAACGCGCTGGGGAGCGCCCTATCTCGTTGCCCACCGCGCGGATCTGCAAGCCGCGCTGATGGAGCGAGTTTCGGAGCAGCCCGGTATCGATCTGATCGCCGGCGCGCGGGTGACCGACATCGCAGCCGGATCGAAAGGTGTTACCGTCACTGCATCGGCTGATGGCGACACGGTCGAGGCTGGCTGTCTGCTGATCGGCGCCGATGGCGTCTGGTCGTCGGTGCGAGAAACGCTTGCCCGCAACGCAGCCGATTTCCGGAGAAGCCGGTTTTCGGGCGAGCTTGCCTGGCGCGCCACGGTGGCCGCCGACAGCCCCGCCGGACAAGCCTTCAGGGTGATCGGTGCGCCCGATTGCGTTACCGCATTCCTCTATCCAGGCTTCCATATGGTCGCCTATCCGGTCAGCCGTGGCACTGCCTTCAACCTCGCGGCCTTCACCAAGGGCGAGCGCATCACCGAGGGCTGGTCGGGGCATGCCGACCCCGCCATCCTCGCCAGCGCCATGCGCGGCACTGCGCCGGCGCTGGTGAGGCTGGCGAGCGAAGCCGCGCCATGGGCGGCCTGGCCAATCCACACCGTCGAGCAGCGGCGGTGGACGACGCCGGAAGGGATCGCGCTGATCGGCGATGCGGCGCACGCGATGACGCCGTTTGCCGCACAGGGCGCGGCGATGGCGATCGAGGACGCGGCGACGCTTGCCGGCTTCGTTGCGGCCTCCACAGCCGATCTTGAGGGGGCGCTTGCCGCCTGGGAACAGGCGCGGCGGCCGCGAGTCGCCCAGGTCGCCCGCCGCGGCGCCGTCAATCGCCTCGCCTGGCATGCGGCCGGGCCGGTGGCGATGGCCCGCAACCTGTTCCTGGCGATGCGCTCGCCCGAAAAACTCGCCGCCGATCTCGACTGGCTCTATGGCTGGCGGGCGTTGGACGATGGCGCGCGATGATACGCACGACAGGCTGGCGGGACAGCGCCTCTCTCTGTCCTGCCGGACATCTCCCCCACTTGGGGGGAGATTGGCCATCACATTGGCTTTCGCCAATCTTCAAGATTGCATGACCTAGCAAGGCGTCGAAGCCGCTAACCTCCTCCCTCGTGGGGGAGATGTCCGGAAGGACAGAGGGGGGCGCGAAGGATCGCGGCGTTGATCAGCCGGAACCCTCTTCAATTGTAAAGCCGCATTGACAGGCCGAGCGAGGCCGGCAGCGGATTCCACCAGCCGGTGCGCAGCCCGGCCGTGCGCAGTGCCGCCGCCGTCCAGGTGTTGCAGCCGATCAGCGCGTTGAAATGACCATTGGCTTCGAAGAACCGATCGAAGCGGGAATAGGCCGCACTCTCGATCGGGATGGCCCCGTTCGGCCCCTGCCGGAAGCTTGCCGCAATGTAATCGAGCAGCGCCGTAAACCGCTCCTCGCCGATGTCGAAGCCGGCGACGTCGCGATGCGGCTCGGCGATGTCGACGGAAATGTCGACATGCATTGCCGAGGCATCGACCGTCAGCGCCTTCATCGCCGGCACCGCCTTCAGCTCCGACCAGGTCGGCGTCTCCAGATAGAAGGCGCGGCCGCCCCAGCCGAAGACGATGTAGCGGACCTCCGCCATGTCTGCTGGAATGCCGGCATCGACCAGGAAATGGAAGCGCCGGCGCACATCGTCGTCGACCGGGATGGCGATGTCGGTGTGGATCGGATTTTGCAGCACCAGGATACGGTGGCTTGTGCCGATCGGATCGGCAACGGCCGCCGGCCAGAGCGGGCGCGGCAGCAGCGTGCCCAGCGCCACCGCAAGGACTGCTGCAACGACTAGCAGGCCAAGAAAACGGGCAAGCTTCTTCATGGGAAAGGCATAGAACAAGCAATGCTCAAGGTGAAGCCCCTCCGAAAGTTGCACAGCTGACTTAGAGCTTGACGCGTATCCTCCCCGGGAGGATATGCTCAAGCATGTCAGATCACCTCCACGCCTCGCATCCTTCCATCATAAAGCGCCTGAAGCGCGCGCAAGGCCACCTTGCGGCGGTGCTGGCGATGATCGAGGCGCATCGCCCTTGCGTTGACCTGGCGCAGCAGCTTCATGCCGTCGAAAGAGCCATCAGCAGCGCCAAGCGCGAGCTGATCAACGATCACATCGAGCATTGCCTGACGGACAGCGTGGAAACCGGCGGCAACTCGCTGGCGGAACTTAAGCAGCTGGCGAAATATCTATGAATGCCATCGTAGTCCGCATTCTGAACTGGCTCGGGTTCGGCTCGCACGCCGCACATCATCACGGCGGTCACGGTCCGCACGGTCACAGCCATGGCGTCATCGATGCGACAATTGCCACCACCGACCGGGGCATCTGGGCAATCAAATGGTCGTTCGTGATCCTGGCCATCACCGCGGCATTGCAGATGGTCGTGGTTGCGTTGTCGGGGAGCGTGGCATTGCTGGCCGATACGATCCATAACATCGGCGATGCGACCACGGCGATCCCGCTATGGATTGCGTTCGTGCTGGCGCGGCGCAAGCCGTCGCGGATCTTCACGTATGGCTTGGGCCGGGTCGAGGATCTGGCCGGCATCATCATCGTGCTCATCATCCTGTTCAGCGCTGTAGTCGCTGCCTACCAAGCCATCGACAGGCTGATCAATCCACAAGTGGTGACACACCTGGGCTGGCTGACTGCGGCGGGCATTGTCGGCTTCCTCGGCAACGAGGCGGTTGCCGTGTTCCGTATCCGCGTCGGTCGCGAAATCAACAGCGCGGCACTGATTGCCGACGGCTACCACGCCCGCACAGATGGACTTACCAGCCTTGCCGTGGTCATCGGAGCCATCGGCGTTTGGTTCGGCTTTTCCTTGGCCGATCCGATCGTCGGTCTGCTGATCACGATTGCGATCTTCGGTATCGTCTGGCAATCGGCCCGCTCGGTACTGACCCGCATGCTGGATGGAATCGAACCCGGTGTGATGGACGAAATCCGACATGCCGCCGAGCATGTTCCGGGCGCGCGCATTATCGATGCCAAGGCGCGCTGGATCGGTCATAGATTGCACGCCGACATCGCAATTGCCGCAGACGAAACCCTGCCGCTGTCGGCGGCGAACAAGATCGCCGCAGCGCTGAAGGACGAACTATCCCAGCATATGCCGGCCCTGGCTGAGGCGAATGTGCGGTTTTCAACGGAACGTGGAGAGAACGACCATCCTCACGAGCACACGCATGACCACGGCCACATGCACTGACGCTCGCCGATTTTCTGCTAGTCTCGTCCGATGTTCCAGACGCTCGTCGAATTTCAGCGCACGATCTATCTGACGCTCGGCGAACAGATCAAGCTGCTTGCGGCCGGAGGCAATTGGCTGGCGTTCATGGCCTTCCTGCCGATGGGCGTCGTGTTCGGGGCTGCCCATGCGCTGACGCCGGGGCACAGCAAGGCCGTCCTGGCGACGTATCTTGCCGGTTCGGATGCGAAGGTCTCGCGTGGTCTGCCCGTATCTATCACGCTATCGTTCACGCATGTGACGATTGCCGTTCTGATTGCGGCTCTCTCGCTGCCACTGGTCTCAATAGCATTGGGCAGCGTCGGCCGCGCTCCGCTTCTGGAGCACATCAGTCGCGGGCTGCTCGGCCTCATTGGCGTCTGGATGCTCTGGCGCGCTTTGAGCCACAGCCATCACCACAGGCACGAGGGCGAGGCTGTCGGCGTCATGGCAGGCCTGATCCCATGTCCGCTTACGCTTTTCGCGATGACTTTCGCGATGTCCAGGGGTGTTCCGGCAGCGGGCGTCCTGTTTGCCATCACCATGATGGTCGGCGTGGCGCTGACGCTGTCCTGCGTCGCCGTGTTGTCGATCGTGTTTCGGGAACGGCTTGTACAGTTTTTCGCGCGCCAGCCACGGCTGTTCGAAACCATCTCCCGGGCCATCGAGGGCGCCGCCGGTCTCGCCCTTGCCGGCGTCGCTGTCTGGCAGATCACCTCAGCTTGAGAGAAAATTTGGCCCCAGCCACTGCATGGCGCCGGGCCGGTGCACCGGCTGGAACGAGCCTAGGCGACGCCGGGCGCACGGTCAGCGCTCGTCGAATACGCGCGAAGCCAGCAAGACAGAGAGCCCGGTCCGCCGGTCTTGTCCCGAACCGGCGTACAGGATCAGTGCAGGATCTGCGACAGGAACAGCTTCGTGCGCTCATGGCGCGGGTGGTCGAAGAACTCGGCCGGCGTGTTCTGCTCGACGATCTGACCCTGATCCATAAAGATCACCCGGTTGGCGACTTTGCGCGCAAAGCCCATTTCGTGGGTGACGCAGAGCATGGTCATGCCTTCCTCGGCCAGCCCGACCATCGTCTCCAGCACTTCCTTGATCATTTCCGGATCGAGAGCCGAGGTCGGCTCGTCGAACAGCATGATGCGCGGGTTCATGCACAGCGAGCGGGCGATCGCCACGCGCTGTTGTTGGCCGCCGGAAAGCTGGCCGGGATATTTGTTGGCCTGTTCCGGGATCTTGACGCGCTTGAGGAAATGCATGGCGATTTCCTCGGCCTGTTTCCGCGGCATCTTGCGCACCCAGATCGGCGCCAGCGTGCAATTTTCCAGAATGGTCAGATGCGGGAACAGGTTGAAGTGCTGGAACACCATGCCGACCTCGCGGCGCACCTCGTCGATCTTCTTCAGATCGTTGGTCAGTTCCTTGCCGTCGACTATGATCTTGCCCTTCTGGTGTTCCTCCAGTCGGTTGATGCAGCGGATCATCGTCGATTTGCCGGAGCCCGACGGGCCGCAGATGACGATGCGCTCGCCGCGCATCACCTTTAGATTGATGTCCTTCAGCACATGGAATTCGCCGTACCATTTGTGCATGGCGATGATGTCGATGGCGACATCGGTGGTGGAAATATGCATCTTGGCGGCATTGACCTTGATCTCTTCCGCGCTGACGGCGTTTTCTATGGCCATGACAAGGTCCCCTTTTTTAGCGTTTGTGGCCGGTGTCGAGACGGCGTTCCGTGTACATTGAATAGCGCGACATGCCGAAGCAGAACAGCCAGAAGATGAAGGCCGCGAAGACCAGGCCGGATCTGGCCGTCTGCGGCGTCGCCCAATTGGCGTCGGAGAAGTTCTGCTTGACGATGCCGAGGAGGTCGAACATCGAGATGACGATGACCAGGCTGGTGTCCTTGAACATGCCGATGAAGGTGTTGACGATGCCGGGAATGACCAGCTTCAGCGCCTGCGGCATGACGACCAGACCCATCTTCTGCCAGTAGCTGAGGCCGAGCGAATCGGCGCCCTCATACTGGCCTTTGGGGATCGCCTGCAGGCCGCCGCGCACCACTTCGGCCATGTAGGCGGCGGCAAACAGCGACACGCCGATCAGCGCGCGCAGGAACTTGTCGAAGCTGACGCCGGCCGGCAGGAACAGCGGCAGCATCACGCTGGCAAAGAACAGCACCGTAATCAGCGGGATGCCGCGTACCGTCTCGATGAAGATCACGCACAGCAGCTTGACGATCGGCATGTTCGAGCGCCGGCCGAGCGCCAGCACGATGCCGACCGGCAGCGACACAGCTATGCCGACGAAGGACAGGCTGAGTGTCACCAGCAGTCCACCCCAGAGCGGGGTTTCGACATAGGGCAGGCCGAACATGCCGCCGATCAGCAGAACGAAGGCGACGACCGGCAGTGCAAAAAAGAGAAGAATGGCATTCAGCCCCTTGCGCGGTACGCGCGGAATGAGCAGCGGCACCAGCAGCGCCACGAACAGGATGGCCACCAGGATCGGGCGCCAACGCTCTTCCAGGGGATAGCGGCCGAACATGAACTGGCCGAACTTGGCGTTGACGAAAGCCCAGCAGGCGCCGGTCCAGCCGTCCGACTGGATGCCGCCCTGCGCCACGGTGGCGCAGACCGTGCGGTCCGGTCCCGTCCACTGGGCGTTGATGAAAGCCCAATTGACGATCTGCGGCAGGATCATGGCAACCAGCACGATGCCGATGATGGTCAGGATGGCGTCGCCGGTCGATGCGATCAGATTCTTGCGGACCCAGGCGGTGAGGCCGCGCTCGCTCGACGGCGCCGGCTGCGCCAGCGCCATCTCCGTCCGCACCCAGGACATATCGTGCTCTTGCATGGCCCTACCTCTCCACCAGCGCCATCCTGGCATTGACGACGTTCATGATCGCCGACGTGATCAGGCTCAGCGCCAGGTACACCGCCATCATGATCACCACGCCTTCGACTGCCTGCCCGGTCTGGTTCAAGACCGTGCCGGCCGTCGCCGTCAGGTCCGGATAGCCGATGGCGATGGCGAGCGAGGAATTCTTGGTCAGATTGAGATACTGGCTGGTCAGCGGCGGAATAACGATGCGCATCGCCTGCGGCACGACGACAAGCCTGAGGATCGATCCCGAGCGCAGCCCGAGTGCCGCGGCCGCCTCGGTCTGGCCTGCGCTGACGCCCCTGATGCCGGCGCGCACGATCTCGGCGATAAAGGCGGCCGTATAGCAGGACAACGCCAGATAGAGTGACAGGAACTCGGGCCTGACCTGAAAGCCACCGACGAGATTGAAGGTCGACTGCTTTGGAAATTCAAAGCTCAGCGGAAAGCCGCTCAGCGCGTAGGCCAGCAGCGGCAGGCCGACGATCAACGCCATGGATGTCCAGAACACCGGGAATGGCTGTCCCGTCGCCATCTGCCGCTGCCGCGCCTTGCGGGCGACGAACCAGGCCATGGCGATGCCGAGGAGCAGTGCGACCAGGATCAGCCAGGAGCCCTCGCCCCATATAGCGCGGGGAAAATAGAAGCCGCGCTGGTTGAGAAAGGAGCCGAACGGCAGATTGATGCTCTCGCGCGGCGGCGGCAGCACGGCGAGCACGCCGGAATACCAGAAGAAGATGACCAGCAGCGGTGGGATGTTGCGGAACACCTCGACATAAACGGTGCAGATCTTCCTGATCAGCCAGTTATGCGACAGCCGGCCGATGCCGACGATGAAACCGATGATGGTGGCGGTGATGATGCCGACGACAGCAACGATCACGGTGTTGATAAAGCCAACCAGGATGGCACGGAAATAGGTCGAATCCGATGAATAAGCGATGGCGCTTTCGCTGATGTCGAAGCCGGCGCGGCCCTTAAGAAAGCCGAAGCCGGAAGCGATGTGCAGCCGCGTCAAATTGGCGATGACGTTGTGGGTAACCCACCAGACACCCGCTACCAGCAGGACGAGGACCAGTGCTTGAAAGAATATGCCGCGGACGCGCGGATCATTGATGAAGGAACCGCGGCTTGGCTCCTCGCGAAGAACTTCCTGCGATGCCATTCGACAGTCCCCTGGAAAGAGAGACCGGAAGGCAGACGATCTGCCTTCCGGATCCATTTTCGATCAGCGGATCGGCGGAGCGTACTGCAGGCCACCCTTGGTCCACAGCGCGTTGATGCCGCGGGCGATCTTCAGCGGGCTGCCGGAGCCGACATTGCGTTCGAACATCTCGCCGTAATTGCCGACGGCCTTGACGATGTTGACGACCCAGTCGTTGGAGACACCTAGATCGGTGCCGATCTTGGTGTCGGCTTCCTGGCCGAGCACGCGCTTGATCTCGGGATTGTCCGAGTTCTTCATCTCGTCGACATTGGCCTGGGTGATGCCCAGTTCCTCGGCGTTGAGCAGCGCGAAATAGGTCCACTTGACGATGTGGTACCACTGGTCGTCACCCTGGCGCACGGCCGGCCCAAGCGGCTCCTTGGAGATGATCTCGGGCAACACGACGTGGTCGGCCGGCGAGCTGAGCGTCAGGCGAATGCCGTAGAGACCCGACTGGTCGGTGGTGTAGACGTCGCAGCGGCCGGCGTCATATGCGGCGTTGACCTCATCCAGCTTTTCGAAAACGACGGGGTTGTACTCCATCTTGTTCGACTTGAAATAGTCGGCAAGGTTGAGCTCGGTCGTGGTGCCGCTCTGCACACACACCGCCGCGCCCGAAAGCTGCAGTGCCGAATTCACGCCCGGAAGCTTCTTGGCGTTGATCATGAAGCCCTGACCGTCATAATAGGTGACGCCGACGAAGTTCAGGCCAAGCGCCGTATCGCGGTTGATGGTCCAGGTGGTGTTGCGCGACAGGATGTCGACCTCGCCCGACTGCAGCGCGGTGAACCGCTCCTTGGCGCTGAGCGGCGTGAACTTGACTTTGGTGCCATCGCCGAAGACGGCCGCCGCCACGGCGCGGCAGAAATCCACATCGATGCCTTTCCATTCACCCTTGTCGTCAGGCGCCGCGAAGCCAGCAAGACCTGTATTGGTGCCGCACTGGATGAAGCCTTTCGCCTTGACATCGTCGAGCGTGCTCGCCGATGCGGCCGAAGCCGCGAATCCAAACGCGGCGGCGCCCAAAAGGCCGATTGCAATGTGTTTCATGACCCACAGACCCTTTTCTGTTTTTTCCAGGCGAACCTGACTTTTTCCCGTGTGAACGCAGCTAAGTATCCCGGCCCGTTACCGGAATCCCGCATCGTCACCGACGCGCTGCCTCCCATTCACGAACAACATCGAAGGCGATTATTCCTGTGAGGTCAAGGGAAATGACCAAATCCGAAAGACTTTGAAAACCAACCGCCTGAAATGCCTGAAATTGCAGACAAACGCGCTCGCAAATTGGTCAGCGCGCCAATAAAGCCGGCAAAGTCCGACCGTGAGTTGCCAAGCGCACTTGGCAGCCTTCCCGCGGATCCACGGCTCGTTGCTGAATTGGCATATTCAAGACCTTGGCCTGGCGAGTGCGGTGCGGTTGCGCGGCCAATGCCGCCGCACTATGGCTAACGACCAACCCATGGGACGAAAAGCAATGGCAAAAGACGACAGCGAGATGGGCGTCAACACGCGGCTCGCCCATTCCGGCAACAACCCGCATGACTATTTCGGCTTCGTCAATCCGCCGGTGGTGCATGCCTCGACCGTGCTTTATCCCAATGCTGCGGCGATGGCTTCACGCAGCCAGAGATACACCTACGGCACGCGCGGCACGCCGACTACCGATGCGCTGAACGGCGCGATCGATGCGCTGGAAGGCTCCGCCGGCACGGTCGCGGTGCCGTCGGGCCTGGCGGCGGTGACGCTGCCGCTGCTCGCCTTCCTGTCGGCCGGCGATCATCTGCTGATCGTCGATTCCGTCTATCACCCGACCCGCAACTTCGCCGACACGATGCTGAAGCGGCTCGGCATCGAGGTCGAGTATTACGAACCGCGCATCGGCGCCGGCATCGCGGCGCTGATCAAGCCCAACACCAAGGTGGTGTTCACCGAATCGCCGGCCTCCAACACTTTCGAGGTGCAGGACATACCGGCCATCGCCAAGGCAGCGCATGCCGCCGGCGCCATCGTCATGATGGACAACACCTGGGCGACGCCGCTCTATTTCCGTCCGCTCGACCATGGCGTCGACATCTCGATCCACGCGGCGACGAAATACCCGGCCGGCCATTCCGACGTGCTGCTCGGCACGGTGTCGGCCAATGCGGACTGCTGGAAGCAGCTTTTCGAGACGTTCAACACGATGGGCTGCTGCGCCGGGCCTGACGACGTCTACCAGGTGCTGCGCGGCCTGCGCACGATGGGCGTGCGGCTGGAGCATCATCAAAAGAGCGCGCTTTCCCTCGCCGGCTGGCTGGAGGGTCAGCCGGGCGTAGCGCAGGTGCTGCATCCGGGGCTGCCCAGTCATCCCGACCACGCCATGTGGAAGCGCGATTTTTGCGGATCGAGCGGCATCTTCTCGATCGTTCTCGCGGGCGGCGGACAGAAGCAGCAGCACGCCTTCCTCGACGCGTTGAAGTTTTTCGGCCTCGGCTATTCCTGGGGCGGCTATGAGAGCCTTGCCGTGCCGGTATTCCTTGGCGACCGCACCATCGCCAAGGGCCCGTATGACGGGCCGCTGGTGCGCCTGCAGATCGGGCTCGAGGATGTAGGGGATTTGAAGACCGACCTGGCGCGCGGGCTGGCGGCGGCCGCTGAGGCCTGAGCCAGCACCTTTTCACACTGAGTCAGAAAATCGGCGTAACAGCCTGGAAAAATTGCGATCCTGAGCGATATCATGGCGACCGATCGGCCGATGATACGGCTCTACAAAATAGAGGCGGCGGTGTGGTGAAGGCGGTAGAATAGCCTCTGCCAGTCCTTGACACGGATTGAGGCTGGCCGGCGGGATCGGTCGGGAACCTTTTGTCGGCCGATGCATCCAATGTCGCGATGAGAAGCCTATCAGGAGATCGGCCATGCCTGCTGCGTTGACGGCAACGCCCGCCGCTTCCGGCGATATGCAGCTTGTCGGCCGCGCGCTGGCACGTGATGGCGATGCATTCCGCACCATCATCAAGACGCACAACCAAAGGCTCTACCGCATCGCCCGAGGCGTCGTGCGTAACGACAGCGAGGCCGAGGACATCGTCCAGGAGGCCTATGTCAGCGCCTTTGCCCATCTCGAGGCCTTTCGCGGCGATGCCTCGCTCGCCACGTGGCTATCGCGTATCGTCGTCAACGAAGCGCTCGGCCGCTTGCGCAAAAGGCGGCGAATGGTAGCGATGCCTGAAAACCCGCAAGCCGAAATCATCCGGTTTCCCCTCAACCCGAGCGACGATCCGGAGCGGACGATGGCGCAACGGCAGATCCTTGAGCTTGTCGAACGGGCAACCGACAGTCTTCCCGATGTCTACCGGATGGTGTTCGTGGCGCGCGTCATCGAGGGATTGAGCATCGAGGAAACCGCCGAACTGCTTGGCGTGCGACCAGAAACCATCAAGACCCGGCTGCACCGCGCCCGCGCGCTGGTGCGCAAGGCGCTGGACGACCAGATCGGCCCGGTGCTGCTCGACGCCTTTCCCTTCGCGGGCCGGCGCTGCGAACGGCTGACCAATGCCGTGATGCAGCGGCTTGGTCTTTCCGGATAGGCCGCGCCGATTTTCGCGGGAACGTTTGGCGGCGACCTGCATCCAATGAGCATCACTGAAAACGAAGCCCGATGCAGTTCCGCGTCGGGGCGAAGGAGAGCATCATGTTTATTCGATCGACCACGGCGCTGGCCGCAGTTTTCCTGCTTAGCGCAGCGCCCTTGTCGCAAGCTGCCGACAAACCGACCGATCCGCAGATCGCACATATCGCCTACACGGCGGGCGTGCTTGACGTCGAAGCGGCCAAGCAGGCGCTGAAGAAATCGAAGAACAAGGAGGTCGTGGATTTCGCCAAGGACATGGTGCGAGATCACGAGGCGGTCAACAAACAGGCTCTCGACCTGGTCAAGAAGCTCAAGGTCACGCCTGAGGATAATCCGACCAGCAAAGCGCTGACCAAGGCAGCGGCCGAGGAACGTGCCAAGCTTGCCAAGCTCAAGGGCGCGGCGTTCGACAAGGCCTATGTCGCCAGCGAAGTTGCCTACCACAAGCAGGTCAATGGCGCGCTCGAAACACTGCTGATTCCGTCGGCCAGCAATGCCGAGTTGAAGAGCCTGCTGGAAACCGGCCTGAAAATATTCCAGGGTCACGAACAGCACGCCGAACACGTCGCCGGCATGCTGAAGTGAGGATTGGGCCAATGATGTCGAGGCGGCATCTGTGGGTTGCGCTGGCACTGGCCATCGGTGCCGCGCCGGCCAAGGCCGACACCATCGAGGTGACGATCGAGAAGCTTGTGTTTTCGCCGGCAAAGATCGAGGCGAAGGTCGGCGACACGATCAAGTGGGTGAACAAGGACGTGTTCGCGCACACGGCAACCGTCAACGGCGGTTGGGAAGTGACGATCCCGCCGAAGAAGGCAGCGAGTCTGACGGTGAAGAAGGCAGAATCGGTCGATTATTTCTGCCGCTTCCATCCCAACATGAAAGGCCATCTGACGGTGACGTCGCCCTGACTGGCTGATGCATGCCGCGCAAAAGTGTGCAGCGGTTTTGCGATAACGACATGCATAAAAAGAGCCTAAAGCGCGCCGCATGAGGCCGGTCGAATGCGACGCGCTTTTAGGCCGCCAGCCATGCCGTCCCTACAAGAAGCGTGACCAGCGTCAACGGCAGGCCGACCTTGAAGAAGGCGATGAAGCCCAGCGGTTTGCCGGAGACCCGCGCGTGCTCGGCAACGATCAGATTGGCGACCGAGCCGAGCAGCGTGAAATTGCCGGCCAGCGTCGAGCTCATGGCGACAACTAGCCAGGCCCGCTCGGGGTTTTCCAGTCCGGGCACGAACGGCTTCAGCGCCAGCACGGCCGGGACATTGCTCATGATGTTGGACAGCACCGCGGTGAAGCCGGACAGCCGCCAGACATCATTCAGCCCGAGGTCCTTTGCCGAGGCGACGATGTCGGGCGTCAGCAGCGTCTTCTCCGCCCCGGCGACGACGATGAACAGCCCGGCGAACATGAACAGCAGCGGCCCATCGATCTCGCGATAGATGCGCTCAGGTTTGATGGCGCGGGTCAAAAGAAGAATGGCGCCGCCGATCAGCGCTGCCTTGGCGACTGGAACGCCGGCGAAGAAGGCGATCGCCAAACCGACACAGACGACCACCGCCTTCACCACCTGCCCCGGCAGCATGCGGCCGCGATAGACTTCGGGGCTGAGCTCGGCCTTGCGCGAAAATTCGGCGCGGTAGACGATGCGGATGATGACGATGGCGGCGACGAGGCCGAACGCCGCGACCGGCGCCAGCGCCGCCGAGAAGGCCGGATAGGAAATCCCCGACAGCGCGCCGATGACCATGTTCTGCGGATTGCCGGTGATGGTGGCGACGCTGCCGCAATTGGACGCCGTGGCGGTGGCGATCAGATAGGGAACCGGATTGCGGTTGATGACACGGGTGACATGGACGACGATCGGCGCCATCACCAGGCAGATGGCGTCGTTGACCAGGAACGCCGACAGAACGCCGGTCAACAGCGTCACCATCACCAGCAGCATGAACGGCGCATGCGCATGCTCGATGGCGAACCCGCCGAGCGCGCGAAAGGCGCCCGACACTTTCAGATGCGCCACGACGATCATCATGCCGAGCAGAAGCGTGATGGTGTCGAAGCTGATGGCGCGGTAGGCGTCCTCCATGTCGAGCGCGCCGATGGCGATCATCGCCGCACCGCCGAGCAGCGCGATCCCTGCCCGGTCGAGGCGCAGCCCGGGTATCCTGCCGATTGCAACGCCGGCATAGGTCAGGACAAGGATCAGCAGTGCCGCCGCGCCCATCGCTGTCATGTGTTGGAAAATCCTGTGCGACTGGCGAGTGAACCTGTCCGGAATGGACCCTGAAAATATTGGCGATCCCGACAGGATTCGAACCTGTGACCATCGGCTTAGAAGGCCGGTGCTCTATCCAGCTGAGCTACGGGACCGCTGGCCGGCCGCACGACCGGCTGATTTGTTCTTGGCGCCGGCACGGGCCGGCATGGCCGTCAATGCGTCCAGGGCGTCCTGCGGTCATAGCGGAAATTCTCCGCATAGGAAATCTGGCGGCGCTTGATTTCCTTCGGCTCCTCGACGCGAAAAGCCAGCCCTTCCTTCTCGGCATAGGCGACCGCCTCTTCCCTGGTGTCGAAGGTCAACCTGATCTGGCTTCGCATGTCGCCGGACGTGGTGTAGCCCATAAGCGGATCGATCTTCTTGCGCTGCTCCGGATCGAATTCCAGCACCCAATAGCCGGTCTTGGCCTTGCCGGACTGCATCGCGGTTTTGGCTGGGCTGAAAATGCGGGCTGACATGACCACCTCATTGCTGGTTGCAAGCACACGACCCCGAGACCACATTACTGTTCTCTGGCCATGCACTAGCCCGTCATTACTGCGCAATGCCGCCGGCAGCAAGGCCGATGGCTTTTTACGCTTGCTTTGGCGGGCCGAAATCACTAGGCAACAGACCGTTCGGAGTGTAGCGCAGCCTGGTAGCGCATCTGGTTTGGGACCAGAGGGTCGGGAGTTCGAATCTCTCCACTCCGACCATTCATCAAGCAAATCTCGTCGGCAGGGCAAGCGGATCACGCTCGAGTGTGTCTCCCGTCGCCGGTCATGTTTAAGCGACGGACGGACAGCACGAGCCCGCGCTGCCCGTCCGATATGCAAGCCGTCAGCCCTGGATGAAGGCCAGCAGATCCGGATTAATGATCTCCGGATGCGTGGTGCACATGCCGTGCGGCAGGCCCTTGTAGACCTTGAGCGTGCCGTGCTTCACCAGCTTGGCCGCAAGCAGCGCAGAATCGGCGATCGGCACGATCTGGTCGTCGTCGCCATGCATGATCAGGACGGGCACGTCAATCTTCTTGAGATCGTCGGTGAAGTCGGTCTCGGAAAAGGCCTCGATGCAGTCGTAATGGGCCTTGGCGCCGCCCATCATGCCCTGGCGCCACCAATTGTCGATAGCCCCTGGCGAGACCTTGGCGCCCTCGCGATTGAAACCGTAAAACGGGCCGGCCGGCACATCCCTGTAGAACTGGGCGCGGTTGGCGACCAAAGCGGCGCGAAAGCCGTCGAAGACCTCGATCGGCAGGCCACCCGGATTGCTGTCGGTCTTGACCATGATCGGCGGCACGGCGCCGATCAGTACCGCCTTGGCAACGCGGCCGCCACCGCCATAAAGCGCGACGTAACGGGCCACCTCGCCGCCACCGGTCGAATGGCCGATGTGGATCGCATCCCTGAGATCGAGATGCGCCGCCAGCGCCGCAACGTCGGCGGCGTAGGTGTCCATCTCATTGCCGGTCGCGGTCTGCGACGAGCGGCCGTGGCCGCGGCGGTCATGTGCGATGACGCGGTAGCCCTTTTCGAGGAAGAACAGCATCTGGTTGTCCCAGTCGTCTGAGCTCAGCGGCCAGCCGTGATGGAACACGATCGGCTGGCCCTTGCCCCAATCCTTGTAGAAAATCTCGGTGCCGTCATGGGTGGTGAATGTGCTCATCGTCCTACTCCTTGATGGAAAAGTTGGGGGTAACAGGGAAGCTTTTAGCCCGCTTCAGCTGGACAAATTATAACAGTGCGGCCAGGGTGAGCATTGGCAAAACGGACATTCAACGTGGCAAAACTGACAAATGACGGCTGCGCGTGATCTGATCGAAATCGGCCTTGTCTTGTATCCCGGCGTGCAGGAAGCAGCCGTGCTCGGCCTGACCGATCTTTTCATGCTGGCAAACCGGCTGGCTGTCGAGCGGTCGCCCGAGGCGGCGAGGCTTCGCGTCAGTCATTGGCAATTGGAGGACGCGGGCCACACCGTAGTCCGCACCTTCGACAGCGACCCCGGCGCCGACAATGAACCAGCCATGGTTATCCTCCCGCCGACCTTGGGAGATCCGATCGCTCGGGGAGCAGCCGCGCCCTATGCCGGCTGGCTCAGGGATCGCCACACGGCAGGCGCGACGCTCGGTTCGGTCTGTGCCGGCGCCTTCGTGCTTGCCGAGACCGGCCTGTTGTCCGGTCGCGCGGCCACGACGCACTGGGCCTATCGCGACGCGCTGGCGCTACGCTTTCCAGACATCCTGCTCGACGCCGACAGGCTGGTTATCGATGATGGCGATATCATCACCGCCGGCGGCTACATGGCCTGGACCGATCTCGGCCTGAAGCTGGTGGACCGGGTGCTCGGGTCAACCGTCATGATGGACACAGCCCGTTTCATGCTGATCGATCCGCCGGGCCGCGAGCAACGTTTTTACAGCCCGTTTGCGCCGCGATTGACCCATGACGACGAAGCGATCCTCAAGGTGCAGCATTGGCTGCAGGCGAACGGCGCGCGCGACGTGACGCTCGGCGCCATGGCAGAGCATGCCGGGCTGGAGGAGCGGACTTTTCTGCGGCGCTTCCGCAGCGCCACCGGCCTCAAGCCGACCGAATATTGTCAGCACCTGCGCGTCGGCAAGGCGCGCGAGATGCTGGAAACCACGATGCGATCGATCGACCAGATCGCCTGGGAGGTCGGCTATGACGATCCCGGCTCCTTCCGCAAGGTATTCGCCAGGATAACCGGCCTCGTGCCTGGCGATTACCGCCGGCGCTTTGGCGTGGAACAAGCGGCGCTTGGGGGAGACGATCGGTCTGAAACGGTAGCGAGGCTAGAGCAATGACGGACCGACCAATCGCGACCTGCGATGAGTGCGGCAGCACATATTTTTCCGACAGCAGCGCAATGGCCAGTCTATGTGCCGAATGCGCATCTCTGCTCTATGGATATCCAAACTGCGAACATAATTTCGAAAGCGACCGATGCACGGCCTGCGGGTGGGACGGCTCTCGATCAAAATACGTCGCCGATATTATTTCCAGGCAAGACCGACAGCGTTGAGAATATCGCTATCAGCTGGCGAGAAAATCACACTTCAAGGCGACTGGTCGGATCGCCGCATATGGCAAGCTCGCCGGGAAGAGAACCCCAACCGCCCCATCTCCCGGCGAGCCTACTACCTGATTTGATACGCAATCAGGACCGGGATTAGCCGGCAAGCTGTCAGGTGCAAGACAGATGCCAGGTTTGTTTCCCGAAATGAGACACCGGCCGAGGTAAGAACTAGGTATATGCACCTTCCCCGGCCCAGCCAAAAACCATTGGCCGTAGTTCTTCAAGGGCGGCTTGCAGCATTTCGGGAGACGCGTGGCGTTCCTCTCTGGCACCCCATTGTGTAGCGCTTTTAGGATCCAGCACCGACGCCACAATGGTTACGTTGCCGTTGACGTCAGGCAAATTGAGCCACAACTGAGCACGACGATTGCCATTCTTGTCGTAAACCCAGATAGAACGGACATCGTCGTCGCGATATTTAGTGGCGACCCGCATTCCGTGCCGATTTGCCCACGACATCAGAAACGGATCAATGATGTCGTATGCACTGAATTCAGACGTCATTTTGTATCCTCTAAATCTCGAACTCGCCCTGCCCTTCGTCCATGGCGCTGACGGTCTCGGCGGCGAGCGCGCGGGTGATCGGCGTCTTGCGCTCGAGCGCGGTGCGGTCGAGCCGTTCGACCACGCGCATGGCAGTGGCCAGCGAGCGCTCGATGCGGCGCACCAGATATTGCACGACATGCGGCTCGACCTCGACCTGGCGGTCGGCGAACAGCTTTGTGATGACGCCGGCCAGCAGAAGATCGTCGGGTTCGTGGATCTCGACGGTCGCCGCCGCCTTCAGCCGCGACGCCAGGTCGGGCAGCCTGACGCCCCAGGCGGACGGGAAGCGCCGCGCCGTCAACAGCAAGCTCGAGCCGGCGCCGCGCACCGCGTTGATCAGGTGGAAGAGGCCGTGCTCATCGATCGGTTCGGCATCGATATCGTCGATCAGGGCCGGATGCGGGCCGAGGTTTTCGATGCAGTCGCCGATGCGGCCGGCCTCCACTTTCACGGCGTCGGCGCGGGTCCGCCAAATCGAGGCCAGATGGGTTTTCCCCGAGCCGGCCGGCCCGGCCAGCACAACGACCGGCGACGGCCAGTCCGGCCAGCGGTCGACAAGCGCCGCAGCCTGGCTGTTGGTGCTGGAGACGACGAGCTCGTCGCGCGAATAGCCGGTGCCGTGGCCTAGATCGAGCGGCAATTGACGCGGCGGATCGATCTTGTCCGGCATCTGGCTCAACCGCGCGCGCCCCCGCGGCGCCGCACCTGCAGCGGCGGCACCGGCTCGTCGGCATGGCCCTTGTAGAGCGGCGATTCCAGATAGCGGGCGATGGCGAAACGCACCAGAACGGCAACGGCGGCGGAAGCCGGCACGGCAATCAGCAGGCCGACGAAGCCGAACAGCGCGCCGAAGGCAAACAGCGCAAACATCAGCCATACCGGATGCAGGCCAACGCTTTTGCCGACCAGCCTGGGCTGCAGGATGTTGCCCTCGATGAACTGGCCGACGAAGAACACACCGGCCACCGCCGCGATCATGGTCCAGTCTGGCCAGAACTGGACGAAGGCGACGCCGACGGCCAGCACCAGGCCGGTCAGCGAGCCGACATAGGGGATGAAGGAGATCAGCCCGGCGAACAGACCGATGAGGATGCCGAAATTCAGGCCCGTCAGTGTCAGGCCGGTGGCATACATGGCGCCGAGCACCAGGCACAGCGTGCCCTGGCCGCGCACGAAGCCGGCGGTCGCCGTGTTGATGTCCCTGGCGATCGTCCTGACGGTCTTGACGTAATCGCGCGGCACCCAGCTGTCGACGATTGCCACCATGCGGTCCCAGTCGAGCAGCATGTAGAAGGCGACGACCGGCGTTACCACGAACAGGCTGACCACCGAGACCAGCGCCACGCCGGAGCTCCAGATCGAGGTGAAGACGGTGGTCAGGAGGCCGAAGCCGGAGGTCAGCAGCGAGTTCAGGCCTTCGCGCAGGCCGTTGGCGTCGACGCCGAATTTCTCTTCCAGCCATTTCGGGTCGAAGCTGGTGATCAGGCCCTGCAGCCGGGTCAGATAGTCCGGCAGCTTGCTGGCGAAATCAGCCATCTGCGAGGCGAGCACCGGAACCAGGATGACGACGGCCAGCACCAGGACGACGATGAAGGCGATGAGGATGACCACCGTTGCCATCAGCCTGGACAGGCCGAGCCGCTCCAGCCGGTCGGCCACAGGATCGAGGAAATAGGCGAGCACCATGCCGGCGACGAACGGCAGAAGGATGCCGCTGAAGACATAGAGGAAGACGGCGAGGATGATGGCGCTGACCAGCCAGAAGCGGATCTGCCGGCGAAACGACGCCGATGCCGCAGCCTCCGCTGCCGCGGCTTCGGCCTCGGCGTCGATGGACCGTTCGTCAGGTGCCCGGTGGTCAGGTGCCCCGCGTTCAGGTGCCGGGTGTGGAGCCTTCGCCATAGCCGCTCATATGCCTCAGCCAAGCCACGAGATAGGCCGCGGCCGAAGCCACGGTCAAGACCCCGGACAGCAATATGAGGGCCGGTCTCAGCGGATCGAGACGGATGTCGAAGGCGAGTTCGCCCAACACCACTGCCGCCAGCACGATCTGGATCGCGGTGTTGGCCTTCGACACCAGAAGCGGCTTCATCTCGACCGGATGTGCCATGACGGTGGATAAAAGCACGGCGCAGACGATCAGTGCGTCGCGCGACACCATGGTAACGACCAGCCACAGCGGCAGTTCGCCGCTGAAGCCCAGGACCACGAAAACCGAGACCAGCAGCAGCTTGTCGGCCATCGGATCAAGATAGGCGCCGAGCCTGGAAAACTGGTTGAAATGGCGGGCGATGAAGCCGTCGACCCCGTCGGAAATGCCGGCAATGAGGAAGCCGGCAAACGCCCAGTCCCAGCGTTCCTGCAGCATGGCCAGCACCACGGCCGGCACCAGCACGAAGCGCATGATCGTGATCATGTTGGGGATGGTCAAACGCATATCCCGTCGCTCTTGTTTGTCGATACATGATGGAGATGGAGGGTTACGGCAAGTGAGAAGCGACACAGAAGCCGCCAATCTCCCCACGAGGGCGCCAGCAATGAAATAGGTCAAGACCGATGTCGATTTCGGGGAGGCTCATTCGTCTCACGATAGGAAGCCGAGGAAATTTGCCCAGCAAGGAAACGGACGCGATGACAATCACTATCACAGCATTTGAACGATCGCCCGATGGCGGCAAGGGACTGGCGCGTGATACGCGCGTTCGCTGGGCGCTCGAAGAAGTGGGGCAGCCGTATGAGGTTCGTCTTGTTTCCTTCGCAGAGATGAAGGCGCCTGAACATCTGGCCATCCATCCCTTCGGCCAGATCCCCACCTATGAGGAAGGTTCTCTCTCGCTGTTCGAGACCGGCTCGATCGTCTTTCATCTTGCTGAGCAGCATGCGGGATTGCTGCCGAAGGATCGCAATGCCCGCGCGCGTGCGATCACGTGGATGTTTGCCGCACTTAACACCGTCGAGCCGCCGATCCTCGAATTAACGACGGCAAGAATATTCGAACGTGACAAGCCTTGGAGCGAGGAGCGCTTGCCGTTGGTAAAGGACCGTGTTCGCGCTCGGCTGGACAAACTCTCGGCCCACTTGGGCGTCGCCGACTGGCTCGATGATACGTTCAGCGCAGGCGATTTATTGATGGTATCGGTGCTGCTGCGACTAAGAATGTCAGGCATTTTGGACGAATATCAAAACTTGGCTGCCTATGTAGCGCGCGGGGAAGCTCGGCCGGCTTATATCCGGGCTTTCGCCGCGCAATTTGCAATCAACGCAGAGGGGCGTGAAGAATAGCCAGCGTTGAACTAACCAAATGGAAGCGAGCCCGAAGCGCGCTTTCCTTTGGCCGTTAGGAAACAAGGCGCGCTGTGGATGGACTAATAGGCCGCTAGCAAGGCACGATGCGCAACAGAGAGGGAGTGGAACCTTGTCTTTGGCCGTTGGCGAAGCGCGTAAGTATCTCGATACGTTCATGACGGGACATGGCTTTCGCCGCATCCGGAAAGGCGTCTTCGAAGTCGACCGGAGCGACGATATCAGCCTGATTCTCGAAGAGGCCTTTACTGCAAGCCATGGCGATGTTCATTTGAACATGCTCGTTTACCTGGACTTTCTTACCGTCAGGCCGTTGCTTGAAAGGCTGTACGGCAAAAAATGGATCTGGCCCGGACTGTCGCAGTTTCATCCTGAAACGATATTTAACAATGAGCTGAAAGCTTATGCTCGTTACTTCGAGCACCTTGACCAGACGAGCATAGATAGGTTGCTGGGGAAATATGTCGAGCTGGCGCGAAGGATCAGGGCTCAGAACCCGGACCTCGCCAGTTACGTCGCCGGACATAGCGAGTTGCTCGACAAACCTTACGAATTCACACAGCCCTTCGCAGTTCGAATCCTCGCGCTGATTGCCTGCGAAATCGAACTTGGGCACTACGAGCGGGTTAAGCAGGCTGTGCACTGGATTCGAACGAACAATGGCGGAATAGCGCTGAGCGGCTACGCCAAGGCACAACTCGACCGCGTCGACATGGTTCTGGCGGAACGAGAGGGGCGTCCATAAGGGGGCAGCTTGGGCGACTGTCCACTCCTTTGTCGAGCCAAGACCGTCTGATCCCGCCGTCATCCTTGCGAGGTGCGGCCGTTCATGCGAAGAGCCCGTGAAGCGACAGCCTATTTCCCCACTGCTGAATGACGATGGCGCAGAGAATCACAATCGCTTGGCGAGTAACGCTTTGTTATCTGGCCGGACTGACGGAAAGTCTTTTGGTCTTCGCATTTTTCGGAGCCTCGCACCGCAACGTGGCAGCGCAGGATCTTCTTTCGACCTTCGCTCTTTATCTGGCCGTAGGCGTGGTCGTCTCTTGGCCCCTCTGGCTGACCGCCGCTGTCGTCGCGTTCGTTTTCTCAAGGTCAGTCGCTGCAAATCCAGGTCTGTGGACTGCCGCGGCGGCTTTGATCGCCGCCGGCTTCTCGTATGGGACCCTGCCCTTCGACGGTGAGATCAGGTCTCTTGCCACCGTCGGAGGCCTCGCCGCAATTCTGGCAGGGATTTCTTTTTACTGTTGGAGTGTATCACGCCCGGTTCCCGCGGCATCCAACTGAAACACCATTAATCGCGCGCTTGCCTTGCGGGGCAAAACCGTTCATGCGAAGAGCCCGCACGCGAGTGAAAACAGCGACAGGCAAGCGCAACAGATGAGCAGGCGCCGGAAATGAGCAAGCGCAAGAACGGGCTCACCTATGCCGAAGCGGGCGTCGACATCGATGCCGGCAACCTCATGGTCGAGAAGATCAAGCCGCTGGTGCGCGCCACCCGCCGGCCGGGCGCCGATGGCGAGATCGGCGGCTTCGGCGGCCTGTTCGACCTCAAGGCAGCCGGCTTCACCGATCCGGTGCTGGTCGCCGCCAATGACGGCGTCGGCACCAAGCTGAAGATCGCCATCGACGCCGGCAAGCATGACACGATTGGCATCGACCTGGTCGCCATGTGCGTCAACGACATCGTCGTGCAGGGCGCCGAGCCGCTGTTCTTCCTCGACTATTTCGCCACCGGCAAGCTCGATCCCGACCAGGGTGCTTCGATCGTCGGCGGCATCGCCGAGGGCTGCCGGCAGGCCGGTTGCGCGCTGATCGGCGGCGAGACGGCGGAAATGCCCGGCATGTATCACGACAAGGATTATGACCTTGCCGGCTTTGCCGTCGGTGCCGCCGAACGCGGCCAGCTGCTGCCGACCGACGACATCGTCGAAGGCGACGTGCTGCTCGGCCTCGCCTCGTCGGGCCTGCATTCGAACGGCTTTTCGCTGGTCCGCCGCATCGTCGCCGTAAGCGGCCTTGGCTGGGGCGATCCGGCGCCGTTCAATGACGAGGCGACGCTGGCGGAGGCGCTGCTCGAGCCGACGCGCATCTACGTCAAGTCGATCCTCAAGGCGATCCGCAACACACATGGCATCAAGGCGCTGGCCCATATCACTGGCGGCGGCTTTCCCGAAAATATCCCGCGCGTTCTGCCCAAGGATTTTTCGGCCGAGCTCGATCTCGGCGCCATCGAGGTGCCGCCGGTGTTCTCGTGGCTGGCCAAGACCGGCGGCGTCGCGCCGGAAGAGATGATGCGCACCTTCAATTGCGGCATCGGCATGATCCTGGTCGTCGCCTCCGGCCAGGCGGCGCAGGTCGCTGCCGTTCTGCAGGAGGCCGGCGAGACGGTGACGCCGATCGGCCAGATCGTGCCGCGCCGCGATGCCGGCGTCATCTATCGGGGCTCGATTGGCCTATGACCAGGAAACGGACGGTCGTACTGATCTCGGGGCGCGGCTCCAACATGACGGCGCTGGTTGCGGCGGCGAGCAACCCGGCCTATCCGGCCGAGATCGTCGGCGTCATCTCCGACCGCGCCAATGCCGCCGGCCTTGGCATCGCCGCGGCGCGCGGCATCGCCACCAGAGTGATTTCGCGCTCCGACTATGCCAGCAAGCAAGCGCATGACGAGGCGATCGATGCGGCCCTCTTGTCGTTCGGCGCCCAGATCGTCGCGCTGGCCGGCTATATGCGCATCCTCGGCGCGCGCTTCGTCGAGAAGTGGCAGGGCCGCATGATCAATATCCACCCTGCCCTGCTGCCTGCCTTCAAGGGGCTGGATACGCATGCGCGGGCCCTCCGCGCAGGCATGCGCATCCATGGCTGCACGGTGCATTTCGTCACGCTCGACATGGATGACGGGCCGATCATCGCCCAGGCCGCCGTGCCGGTGATGGTTGGCGACAATGAGGATACGCTGGCCGCGCGCGTGCTCAAGGCCGAGCACCAACTTTATCCGCTGGCGTTGGGCCTTGTCGCCGAAGGCAAGGCGCGAATGGAAGGCGGCCGCACGGTGTTTTCGCGCTTCGCCGACGATGCCGACAACGCCACGTCAGTGGTGATCGCGCCCGACCCGCTGCGCGAAGAGACCGATCTCGAGCATCTGGCACGGATCACGCCGTAAGGGTCCGCGGAAACGGCCAATTAATCGCCGGGGAATGACAGAATAGATCAATGGACGTTTTCGACAGCGCGATCCGGACAAAGCGTGATCTCGCCGGCGTCTTCGAGTACGACGAGGCGGGCGATCCGAAAAGTGCCACGGCATATTTTTATCTCTGTCGGATCGAGGACGGACGAGTAGGTCCCGTCGTCGGTGCAATTCACGTTCGATCGGGCGATTGGGCCATCACTGAAGCAGACATTTTGGTCAGATGGGATAAAGATGAACGGCGTGTAGGCCTGTTCATCTTTGGTGCACTTTGGGCGAGTTTTGATACCGTCACAGGTGCAAGACATGGCGGCGGATATGGGAAAGACTTTCAGCCCGACATCCCTTGGACTTGAGTTGAATCCATGAAGCAACTGCTGCTCCTGCGTCACGCCAAGTCGAGTTGGGACGATCCCGACCTCATCGACTTCGACCGGCCGCTGTCCGCGCGCGGGCTGAAGGCAGCACCACTGGTCGGGCGCGAACTGGCCCGGCGCGGCTGGCTGCCGGAGCTGGCGCTGGTGTCGCCGGCGCTGCGCACCCGCGACACGTGGCGGCTGGTCTCGGCGGAATTGCCGGCGAAGGTGCAGGCCAAATCTGCCCAGGCGCTTTACGAGGCAGCGGCGGCGGACATCCTCGCCAAGGTGCGGCAAGTGAAGGCGGGGACCGGAACGCTGCTGGTGCTTGGCCACAATCCCGGGTTGGAGGAGTTCGCGCGCGGTCTTGCCGGGGCTGGATCTGATGAAGCGGCGCTGAAAAAACTGGCGGAAAAATACCCCACCGCGGCCCTGGCTCGGTTCGACGTCGATGGCGATTGGGCCGGTCTCACCTTCGGCAGCGCCCGGCTGACGCACTGCATTTGGCCGAAGGATCTGCGTTAGGGATTTACCAACAGGCCCGGGGATCGCCGATCCTTTCGACCGACCGGGCTTTGCCCAAACAAAAACGGCGGGCCAAGCCCGCCGCTCTTCGTGCTCCGGGGTTTGAGGAACTATCGGCCCCAGTTGCCCCGGCCAGATTGGGGCACTACGGGTTGATCCGTGCCGAACCGGGTCGTCGCCTCGGTGTCGACGGCGTTGTGCTCGGTCGTCAGCGGCTTGCGGATGGAACCGGTAAACCCGCTGTCGATGGTGCCGACAGGCGCGTTGCCAACAGCCGCGGCCGGCTGGTTGACGCCGTCCGAACCATAGTGATCACTGCCTGCAAAGGCGCTGCCCGTGGCGACGAGGACGATGGTGGCGACGGTAAGAGCAATCTTGGTCATTTCAGGTACTCCAGTGTACTGGTCATTCGTGAGTTGTCGTTGCTTTCGACGCATTCGAGATGAGAGCGCTGTCCGCGCCGACGAATACGCACCCGGCTTTTCCGATGTGCACGTTGCTGGACGATTTCAGCAACCGAGATTGTGGCTACAGATGAAACCTGCAAATCAAAGTATTCGATTGGCGCAGGATGCTATTCGGCGCACACGCCCGTTGATACGCGAAAGCAAGAGTAGCGGGCCAAGCCCGCCGCTCTTTGTGGTGCGGGCCGTGATAATCAGCGGCCCCAGATGCCTTGGCCGGATTCAGGCGCCACCGACTCGGAGGTTATCTTGGCACCGGTATGCTCGGAAGTAACTGGCTTGTGGATCGAACCGGTGAAGGTGTTGTCGACGTTGGCAGCAGCAGCAGCGGTCGGCTGGTTGACGTTGTCCGAGCCATAATGGTCGCTGCCGGCAAAAGCAGTGCCGGTGGCAACGAGGATGGCGGCGGCGGCGGTAAGAGCGAGCTTGGTCATTTCGGGTACTCCGGTAGTTCTTTGGTCTGTCCGTCAAGTGGCGTGCCTCGGGAGGAATTCGCGTCGCTCGGACCACCCCGAGATGGGTCGGCAAGTCTGTCGTTTCCAATCACGAAAATTTTGTACGGGTGCGCCAAATTGGCCGCTTGAAATTCGACATGCAGCTCCTGGCGCCACAATGTTCTTATTTCTTTTCAACTAGTTATGCGGTCAGTGGTGATTTGCCGCGCGAACATTCTTTGAGCCGGCGTTCACCCTTTCCTGCACTCTCTGTCAACAGAACCGAACCGTTCGGTTCGAGTTCTTTTACGTTTGGCTGATAAGCGCTTTCAGAAGCTCGATCGACATTCCTGCCGACGGATCAATGCGCCGTGAAATTCACGCTGCCAGCTCAGCGCCAGCGGCGTCGTGCTTGGGCCGCGCGCTGGCCAGAAGCACGACGGGGCAGTTGCAGGCGGCTAAAACAGCGCCGGCGGTTTCACCGAAGAACAGGTCCTCACCCGGACGTTGGGTGACGCCCATCACGACGATCGCCGCGCCTTTGGCCGCCTCCCGGGTGATCGCCTTGTCGGGTGTGACGCGGGTATGGAACGCTGTGTCGATATGCAGGCCGTAGCGGCCCGCCAGATCAGCGATGTCTTTCAGGACGGCCTCTTCGCGGCTATGCGACACGGATGTCAATCTTCGGCCCTTGGCTGCCGTTTGCGAGACGTAAAGTATCTTGACCCGCGCCCGGTTTGGACGGGCCAGCGCCAGCGCCAAGTCGGCGGCGCGACGCGCCACTTGAGTACCGTTGACGGGGACGAGAATGCTGGTGCCGGCCTTCAGCGTCGGCATCTTTTCGGCAGCATTGCCGCCGTTCAGGACCAGGCAAAGCGGGCCGTCAAATCCTCCGGCAATGTCGTTGAGGGCCGGCGCGAAGGCGCCATCGGCGGTCAGCACATTGTCAAGCCCGACCAGCAGCAGGCCGTATCCCTTGCGGGCCTCTTCGGCGATCGTCTCACCGGTGGCTTCCAATTCGGTGCGGGCCGTCAGGTGGACTTTGCCGACAAGCGTATCTTCAATCCGTTTCACCGCCCGGGCGCTTTTTTTTGCACCCTTCTTGATTTCCTTCAGGGTGCGCTCCTGTCCTTTGCTGTCGGTTGGCCTGTCAATTCGGCCGTCCTTCGGCTGAAGCAAGGTGGTGGGCATGCCGCTGCCTCCGCCGACCAGTCCGGCGAGATATGCAGTGAACTTGCCGATCCTGCTGTCGTCGACCAGCACCAGCAGCCGCTCCAGCCTGGAAATGAAGCCGTATTCGTCCAACGCCTCGCGCTCGACACGCTGTTGCTCGTCGTGCCCAACCGGCAGCCGGCCGAGCGCCCAGCGCAGCATCGGCGGCATGGCCAAGGTGGTGATCACGGCCATGGTGACGATCATGGTGAAGAGATTGTGCGACAGGATGTTCATCGACAGGCCGATGCTGGCGACGATCACCTCGGTCGAGCCGCGCGCGTTCATGGCACTGCCGACGGCGATTGCTTCCTTGAACGACATGCCGGCGAGCTTGGCGCCGATGAAGGCGCCGCCAAACTTGCCGATGCTGGCGATGACCACGAGAGCGCCCGTCAGCATGGCAAGCGTCGGATCGGCAAGCACGGTGAGATCGGCGGAAAGCCCCGCCATGCCGAAGAAGATCGGCATGAACAGCGCGGTGATGACGCCGCGAAGTTGGCCTTCGATATGGCTGGAGAGGATGGGCGATTCCCCGACAAGGATACCGGCGACGAACGCCCCCAGCACGGTATGGACGCCTATCATGTTGGTGATCAGCGCCATCACGCCCATAATGATGAGGATCATGGTGATCACCGCAAACTCGCTGCGGAATTGATCGTTGGTCCAGCGGATCAAGGTGAAGACAAGACGGCGGCCGATGGTGAAGGAGAACACCATGAACAGTGCCACTGCGGCGATGGTGGTCACCAGCGGCGCGAACTGCAGCCTGCCATTGGTGGCGATGCCGAAGGTTACGGCGATGATAAGCCAGCCGATCGTGTCCTCGATAATCGCCGAGGAAATAATCACCTGTCCGAGGTTGCGGCGCATGAAGTTCATCTCGCGCACCACCATGGCGACGATCTTGACCGACGAGATCGACAGCGCGGTGCCCAGGAACAGCCCGGCGACGGTGCGTTGCGTCGCGTCGGCCAGCAGTGCGTCCGGCAGGAATTGCGCAAGCGCGAAACCGCAGATGAAGGGCACCACAATGCCGGTTGCCGAAATGGAAAAACATGCCGCGCCAACCCGGCGCACCAGCCGCAGGTCCGTCTCCATGCCGGTCAGCAAAAGCAGCATCAGGATGCCGAGCTGCGAGACGGCGTCGATCATGCCCTTTTGCGCAGGATCGCTGGGAAAGATCAGGTGCTGGGCCGACGGCCACAGCCAGCCGAACAGCGAAGGACCGAGCAGGATGCCGCCGATCAGTTGGCCCATGATTGCCGGCTGGCCATAACGCTGCAGCACTTCGCCCAGGCCGCGCCCAACAAGCAGCAGAAGCACGATCTCGGCGACGAAAGCGCCTTCGCCCGAACCACCCATGCCGGAGGCCCGGGTACCGGCAACGAGCGTCTCCGCTGCCCAGGCCGCGCCCGCGGGGACGAAAGCGCAAACCAGCAGTGTCAGGCTGGAACGTGTCGGAGCCTGCCAAGCCATGAAACCCCCATCGCCCAATGCACGTGTCCAACAACGCGCGACAGGGCGTTGCGTTGCTAGACGTGGACGTCACCGAAGGAGAGTTCGCCGTCGTCGCTCTCTGTCAGAAAGGCTGTCACCAGCAGGCCTGCATAGAGGACGGCGACCAGCACGACGATGGCGCCACCAGGAACGGGACCCAGGGCAGCACTGGTGACGGCCTCACGCATCGACCCGACGAAGCCGATGCGGACGCCTTCGGCCAGAAGACTGGGGGTCGACAGTTTGAGGATCCAGGCCAGCAGCAGAATCAGCAGCATGTGGATGTAATTGCGACGCAGGCGGCGCGCCAAAGCCACGCGTTGCGAAATCAGGAATTTCGGCGCGCGCAGGCTCTCGCCGACGATCAACAGCCAATCGGACGCGAAGTCCGGCTGCGGCGAGAATATCTGCGCGAAATAGTGCCGTTCGAACTGGCGCACGCGAGCCCGATAGAAGTCGAAGAAGCGATATCGGCGGGCCTCTATCCACAGCAGCAGCAGAACAAGCAGCATGGCAAACAGCAGCACGCCATGGTGAGCGCTGGCTGTCGAAAGCGAAACGGACAGCATGGCTGCGACAACGGTTATCGCCCAGTTGCTCGTCCGGTCCAGGCGGTCACGCCACCCAGCCATGCGCGCAATCTCGGCGCGATGAAAGTGGGACATCGTGGTTACGAGTTCGCCGGACGACAGTGTCCTTCCGATGGGATCCGGCGCCGGCAACACTTCTGCCATGACAATGCCTCCACCCGCCACGCGAAAACGGCCGGATGGAGATATCGTTCCGACGCTCAATCCGCCGGGCGCAGCCAGACCTTGTTGTCGTGGAAGGCGGCGCCGCCATAGGGCGCCGGCGCATCGGCGCCGGTCAGCACGTTGATGCCCTCGCCGCGCTCATGGGCGCTGTTGGGCCAGATGCCTTCGGCGACTACCACGCCGCGCTTGATGCCGTCGAACAGTTTTGCGTGCAGCACCACTTCGCCACGCTGGTTGCCGACCTCGATGCGGCCACCGTCGGCGACGCCGAGTGCCGCCGCATCATCGGGATGCACGAGCAGCTCCGGCCGGCGCTCTTTTGCCTGCGATACCGGCGTTTCGGCAAAGGTCGAATTGAGGAAATTGCGCGCCGGCGAGGTGGTCAGCCGGAACGGGTGCGCCGCGTCCGCCACCTCGATCAGGTCGACATGGTCGGGGAATTCCGGCAGCCGCTGCACAGGCCCGAAGAGGCCCATGCTTTTCGGTGGCCGGTTGGGCGACGCCTGGCCCGTCCAGTCGGCGCGAAAATGGAACTTCTTGTCGGCATGGCCGAAGCCGTCGAGGAAATGCGCCGCCTCGAAATCCGGCTGCAAATCGACCCATTTCTGCTCTTTCAGGCTCGAAAAGCTGCCCAGCCCGCGCTTGCCCAGGATGATATCGATATGCTGCTGCTCGGTCATGCCGAAGCCCGGACGGTCGGCGACACCGAGCCTCTTGCCGAGCTCCTCGATGACGAAATGGTTGGTGCGCGGGCCTTCCGGCGGGTCGATCAGCTTCGGCCCGAGTGTGATGTGCTGGTTGCCGCCGCCCTTGTAGACGTCGTCATGCTCGAGAAACATCGTCGCCGGCAGCACCACATCGGCGAGCTTGGCGGTGTCGGTCATGAACTGCTCATGCACGCAGGAAAACAGATCGTCGCGCAGAAAACCTTGCTTCACCAGCCGCTGCTCCGGCGCGACATTGACCGGATTGGTGTTCTGGATCAGTAGCGCCGTCACCGGTGGGCCGCCATAGAGCGCATCCTCAGCCCCGGTCAGCACCGGGCCGATGCGCGAATGATCGAGATGACGGATCGCGGGGTCGCGCATCCGTGTGCCTTCGAGCAGTTCCTGGTTGAGCTTGAAGATGCCCGAATTGGTATGGAAGGCGCCGCCGCCCTCATACTGCCAGCAGCCGGTGACCGCCGCGATCGAGGCTGCGGCATGCATGTTGACCGAACCGTTGCGCTGCCGCGAAAAACCGTAGCCGAGGCGGAAATAGGTCTTCTTCGTCGTGCCGACGAGACGGGCGAAGGCCTCGATTTCGTCGACGGAAAGCCCGGTGATGTCAGCGGCCCATTGCGGCGTCCGCGTCTTAAGATGCGCTTCCAGGCCGTGCGGATCGTCGGTGTATTTTTCCAGATAGGCGCGGTCGGCCATGCCGTCACGGAACAGCACATGCATGACCGCGCAGGCCAGCGCGCCGTCGGTGCCGGGCTTCAGCACCAGGCCGAGATCGGCCTGCTTCATCGTTGCATTTTCGTAGACGTCGATGACGACGATCTTGGCGCCGCGTTCCTTGCGCGCCTTGATGGCGTGAGTCATGACGTTGACCTGCGTGACCACGGCGTTGGTGCCCCAGATCACCACGCAGTCGGACTTTGCCATTTCGCGCGGGTCGGGGCCGCGCAGCGCGCCGGCGCCCATCATCCAGCCGGTCCAGGCCAGATTGGTGCAGATCGAACCGAAGAAGCCGGAGTATTTTTTGGCGTGCCTGAGCCGCTCGATGCCGTCGCGCTGCACCAGCCCCATCGTGCCGGCATAGTAATAGGGCCAGACCGTCTCCGAGCCGTATTTTGCCTCCGCCGCGATGAATTTTTCAGCGACCAGATCGAGCGCCGCCTCCCAGCTGGATTCCTTCCAGGCGCCGTCGCCCTTGGCGCCGGCACGGACCCGCGGCTTCAGCAGGCGGTCGGGATGATGGACGCGGTCGGCATAGCGGGCGACCTTGGCGCAGATGACGCCGGCCGTGTAGCTGTTGGATTTGGCGCCATGGACACGGCCGATGCGCTTTTCGTCGAGCAGTTCGACCTCGAGCGCGCAGGTCGAAGGGCAATCATGCGGACAGGCCGAATGGCCGATTTTGAGCTTGGCGTGCTGATTCATGGGAGCAAACTAGCCGGTTGTGATAGCGGCGTGTAGGGCCAGATGGGCGGGCCTACATCCCCCTCTGGGCTATTCGTCGGAAAGGCCGATCAAGTCCAAGAATGCATCAAAGTCCGGCGCAATGGGCCAAACGCTTTCGACAAGATCGATATTTGTCATGTCAAACGCAACGAGCGGATAAAGCCCCACTGTGCGTAGATCGAACGCAATCGCCTCGCCGCCCCCGTTGCTGCCGATAACGAAAAAACCCGGAAAGAACTCCTTGAATGTCCCCTGTTGCTCTATTTCGATCACCTCTTCCGCAGCGTGCAAGGCAAGCCATAGCGGCTGGACTGGCAGGGGGCCCTCACCACCGTTGCTGAAAGAGAGAAGGGCAACATAGCTTTCAGGCAGGACCAAAGGCCCCACGTCCCTGAGTTTCTCGATCGCTTCGTCTGACGCTCCATCTTTTTTGCGCCACTCCCGACCTTCAAGCATCTCATTCACCTCCTACCGCGAACCATTTGGGTATCCGGGAACGTACCCGGCCACATGACCGCGACAGGCTTGAGCAACGCGTCGTAGGCGCGGCATCTCCCCCGCGAGGGGGGAGATTGCGCTCTTCCTACTCCGCCGTGCCTTCCTCGTACTCCGCCGACATCGACAGCCATTTTTCCTCATGGCCGGCCAGCTGTTGCGCAAGTTGTGAGCGCTCCTTGGCCAGCCTTGTCGCGGTCGAGGGGTCCTTTTCGTAGACGGCCGGGTTGGCGAGTTCGTCCTCGATCAGGTCGATGCGCTTGCGGAGGCGGTCCATCAGCGCTTCGGTGGCGCGGATTTCCTTGGCCAGCGGCTCGAAGGCGGCGCGGCGCGCGGCCGCATCGCGGCGGCGGTCGGCCTTCGAGGCTTTGTCCGCCTCGCGCTTGCCGCGGCGGTCGCCGGAGACGCCGGTGACCAGCGTCTTGTAATCCTCGAGATCGCCGTCATACGGATTAACCGCGCCGTCCTTGACCAGCCACAGCCGGTCGGCGGTCGCTTCGAGCAGATGGCGGTCGTGCGAGATCAGGATGACCGCGCCGGGAAAATCGTTCAGCGCATGGATCAGCGATTCACGGCTGTCGATATCAAGATGGTTGGTCGGCTCGTCGAGGATGAACAGGTTCGGCCCCTCGAAGGCCGACAGGCCCATCAGCAGCCGCGCCTTTTCGCCGCCAGACAGATCCTTGGCGGCGGTATTCATCTTTTCGGTGGTCAGGCCGAACTGGGCGACGCGGCCGCGCACCTTGGATTCCGGCGCCTCCGGCATCAGCCGGCGGACATGCTCATAGGCGTTTTCGTCGGGCCTGAGGTCGTCGAGCTGGTGCTGGGCGAAGATTGCTACCTTCAGCCCGGGCGCCACCGTCATGCTGCCGGTCTCCGGCTTCAGCCGGCTGGCCAAAAGCTTGGCGAAAGTCGACTTGCCGTTGCCGTTGGCGCCGAGCAGCGCGATGCGGTCGTCGGCATCGATGCGCAGCGTCATCTTCTTCAGGATCGGCTCGCCCTCGATGTAGCCGACGTTGACGTTGTTCAGCGCAATGATCGGCGAGGCCACCGACTTCACCGGCTCCGGAAAGGAGAACGGCCGCACCGCGTCGTTCACGATCGCGGCGATCGGCTTCATCTTCTCCAATGCCTTGATGCGCGACTGCGCCTGCCTCGCCTTCGACGCCTTGGCGCGGAAGCGCTCGACGAAGGATTCCATGTGCTTGCGCGCGGCTTCCTGCTTGACGCGGCCCTTCTCCTGCAATTCGCGCTGCTCGGTGTATTGACGCTCGAACTGGTCGTAGCCGCCGCGCCAGAAGGTCAGCTTCTTCTGGTCGAGATGGACGATCGAGTTGACGGCGCGGTTGAGCAGGTCGCGATCGTGCGAAATCAGCAGCACGGTGTGCGGGTATTTCGATACGTAGTTTTCCAGCCACAGCGTGCCTTCGAGATCGAGATAATTGGTCGGCTCGTCGAGCAGCAGCAGATCGGGCTCGGCAAACAACACGGCGGCCAGCGCGACGCGCATGCGCCAGCCGCCGGAGAAGGACGAGGCCGGGCGCCGTTGTGCGGCGTCGTCGAAGCCGAGGCCGGCGAGAATGGTGGCCGCGCGTGACTCGGCCGAGTGCGCATCGATATCGGCCAGCCGCATGTGGATGTCGGCGATGCGGTGCGGATCGGTCGCCGTCTTTTCCTCTTCGAGCAGCGCACTCCGTTCAAGATCGGCCTTGAGCACGATCTCGATCAGCGGCTCCTCGGTGCCCGGCGCTTCCTGCGCCACCTGACCGATGCGCGTGTTCTTGGGCAGGCTGATCGAGCCGGTTTCGGAGGCGAGATCGCCGGTGATCGCCTTGAACAAGGTCGTCTTGCCGGTGCCGTTGCGGCCGACAAGGCCAGCCTTGCTGCCGGCCGGCAAGGTCAGTGAGGCATGGTCGAGAAGCAGGCGTCCGGCCATGCGGAGCGAAAGGTCGTTGATGATCAGCATGGCCGGGCTTTTGCACGGGACAACCATGCTTCGCAAGGGCTTGAGCCCCGGTTCGCCGCATAAGGCGCGAAAACCGGCAAGCAAGTCAGCCCGCCGCGCCGCGACTTCCCGCAAAACGCAAAAAGAACCCGCTATCCTGAGGGGGGACAAGGAGAGCGGGCTCTTTCGTGAACGGCGGCCTTGGGAGCGTCCGATCGACATCCAAACACGCAGGAGCCCGGTTTGTTCCTTGGGAAGAACGAACTATGTGATGAACAAATGCTGCTGTGGCCGGCAGGTTTGTCCACAGGGGCGTGCCGTCTGTACGCTATCGACCATGACGCTGCGGAAAGACTCGGCTATCCTTGGATGTGCGGCGGGCCTGATCTCCGCCTGGCCGGCGCCATCAGCTTCCTCCCAAGCGGCGCCGGCCACCTTCCTTGACCGGCGCCGACGCCATTTGAGGCGGTCATTGTTTCGGCGGCGTGCCGGGCTGATCGCCGCCGGTCGTCGACTTCGGCACCGGATTCTTGTCGACCTGCGGGTTCTGATCGACCGTGTCGCCAGGGGCCTTGGTCGGCTGGATATTGTTGTCGCAACCCGCAACAGTCAGAGCTGCCATAAGCAGCAGGATTGAGCGCTTTTTCATCGCAGTCTCCTCTCGCCCGACAACGAGGCGTCGGCGATTTGGTTGCGCGGCCGGTGTCGTTCCCGCATTCGCCAAGGGGCCTGGGAACAAAATGCCGCGTCTCCGGTTGCTGCACAATCAATGGAGGAAGGCATGATCCGTCTGCTCATCGCCGGGGCAATCGTCTATGTTGCCTATCGCGTCGCCAAGAAAGTGATCGACGAGGTGCCCGACGATTTTGATCCGCTGCTGTTGCCACCGCCACAGGACGATCGCGAGGCGCTGCGGCGGCAATCGGCAAGGATGGGCGTCGAGCCCGAGCGTTAGTCGACAGGCCTGCCCGCAAGGCTTCTCGCTCACGGGCCCTATTCCGGCTCCGCAAACCGTTGCGAACAAAGCAGAAACGATGCTTGATGGGCGATGAACCTCGCCGCCCGTGATTCGTCCTTCCAGCCGGCCTATCTGGCGAAGCTCAACGCCGAGCAGAGGCTTGCCGTCGAACATGGCGACGGCAAGATCGCCGGGCCGTTGCTGGTGATTGCCGGCGCCGGCTCCGGCAAGACCAACACGCTGGCGCACCGGGTCGCGCATCTGATCGTCAGGGGTGCCGACCCGCGCCGCATCCTTTTGATGACATTTTCGCGCCGTGCCGCAGCGGAAATGGCCAAGCGGGTCGAGCGCATCGCCGGCGAGGTGCTGGGGCGCGATGCCTCGGTGATTACCGATGCGCTGAGCTGGGCCGGCACGTTCCACGGCATCGGCGCCAGGCTGCTGCGCGATTATGCGCTGGAGATCGGTCTCGATCCGGCCTTCACCATCCACGATCGCGAGGATTCCGCCGACCTGATGAACCTCGCCCGCCACGAGCTTGGGTTTTCGAAGACCGAAGCCCGCTTCCCGACCAAGGGCACCTGCCTTGCGATCTATTCGCGCGCCGTCAACGCACAGGCGCCGCTCGGCGAGGTGCTGGGTTCGGTGTTCCCGTGGTGCGCCGGCTGGGCCGAACAGCTGAAGCAATTGTTCGCCCGATATGTCGAGGCCAAGCAGGCGCAGAACGTGCTCGATTACGACGACCTGCTGCTCTACTGGGCGCAGATGGCCGGCGAGCCGGAAATCGCCGCGCATCTGGGTGCACGTTTCGACCAGGTGCTGGTCGATGAATACCAGGACACCAACCGGCTGCAGGCCTCGATCCTGACGGCCCTCAAGCCCGACGGATCGGGGCTGACGGTGGTCGGCGACGACGCGCAGTCGATCTATTCGTTCCGCGCCGCGGAAGTGCGCAATATCCTGGATTTTCCCAAGCAGTTCGCGCAGCCGGCGGAGGTCGTCATGCTGGAGCGCAACTACCGCTCGACCGAGACCATCCTGGCGGCCGCCAATGCGGTGATCGGCGAAGCTTCGGAGCGTTTCACCAAAAATCTCTGGACCGAGCGCAAATCTGCGGAAAAGCCGAAGCTGGTGAGTGTGCGCGACGAGACCGAGCAGGCGAGCTATGTCTGCCAGGCGATACTCACCGAACGCGAGGCCGGCACCGTTCTCAAAGCACAGGCGGTGCTGTTTCGCGCCTCGCACCATAGCGGCCCGCTGGAGATCGAGCTGACGCGCCGCAACATCCCCTTCGTCAAGTTCGGCGGGCTGAAATTCCTCGATGCCGCCCACGTCAAGGATATGCTGGCCGTGCTGCGCTTTGCCGAAAACCCGCGCGACCGCGTCGCCGGCTTTCGCGTGCTGCAACTTCTGCCGGGCATCGGCCCTTCGGCCGCCAATGCGATCGTCGAGACCATGGCAAATTCGCTTGACGAGACGATGGGGCTTGCCCGCTATCGGCCGCCGCAGCGTGCCGCCGACGACTGGCCGGGCTTTGTCGCGCTCTATAGCGGCCTGCGCGCCGGCGCACAAAAATGGCCGGCCGACATCGAACAGGTCAGGCTCTGGTACGAGCCGCATCTGGAACGTATCCACGAGGATGCAACGACGCGCCGGGCCGATCTCCTGCAGCTCGAGCAGATCGCTTCCGGCTATGCGTCGCGCGAGCGCTTCCTCACCGAGCTGACACTCGATCCGCCGGACGCGACCAGCGACGAGGCCGGCCCGCCGCACCGCGACGAGGATTATCTGATCCTGTCGACGATCCATTCGGCCAAGGGCCAGGAGTGGAAGAACGTCTTCGTGCTCAACACCGTCGACGGCTGCATCCCGATCGATCTCGGCGTCGGCAGCAAGGAGGACGTCGACGAGGAGCGGCGGCTGCTCTACGTGGCGATGACGCGGGCCAAGGACAGCCTGCACCTGGTCATGCCGCATCGCTTTTTCGTCCACGGGCAGGCGGCGCGCGGCGACCGCCATGTCTATGCCTCGCGCACGCGCTTCATCCCGCGCTCGATCCTCGGCGCCTTCGAGCAGGTGGCTTGGGCCAGCGTCCAGGCCCCGGACGATCCGCGCCGCCAGCCGCAGGTGCGTGTCGACCTCGGCGCCCGCATGCGCGGCATGTGGAAATAGGCACCCGCCTCGACGTCGGCGCTGCTCGCCCGGCGACCGCTCCCAGAGCCGGCGAAAAAACAATCCCGGCAACATGGAACCTCGCGCCGTGATCCGCGTTTCTGCCCGACCCCCAGACCGGAGAACGGCGTCCGCCGTGACCTCCGCCCATTCGAGAGGCCAGAATGCACGACAGGACGTTTTCCACCCCGGTCGCCCTAACCGTTGGCGCCGGCTACAAGCGTACGATCGCTTCGTTCTCCGAGATGCACGAATTCCTGACCGAGTTCCCGCCTTCGCGCCGCCGGCTGAGCTATGGCGCCGCGGTGAAGGCCTGCGAGGCGGCACGTGCCGGCGATATCTCGGCCGAAGCGGCACGCGACGCCCTGATCACCTTCGCCGTGACGGCAGGCATCCTCTGGCCGGCCGCCCAGCCGGCAGTCTCGGTCAAGCCGGTCGCCCGGGGCCTCGGCGGCTACGCCGCCTGACAAGACTCTTCGTCATGGCCGGCCGGATTCCGGTCACCAGTGCTGGCCCGGCGGATCCTAAATCAGCTGCCTTCTGATGCTCATCCGGGTGACCGCGGTCACAAGAATGGCGCCGATCATGAAATAGATGGTCGCGACGATGTCGCCCTGGTGGAAATAATAACCGGAGTTGAGAAGCGCCAGGACCACGGCGAAGAACGCCACGAGGCGCAAGGGTTCATTGGGCATGCGTGCCAATTCTCGCTGTTGCTGCTGAATGCTGCTGAAGCGGCCGCCCTCACGACCGTCCGCTCCATAAAATGTTTTGGCGCGTTTTGCAATCTCGGCAGATCGTCCTCTATCCACCGTCCGCGTCACCAGCCGCCCCAGGTTCAGGCGAAAGCCCTGCCCTCCTCGCTGCGCTGGAACATCGTCAGGTCCAGTCCGAGGCTTGGCTTGCCCAGGATGGTCAGGATCGCATGCGCCTGGCCGCGGTGGTGGGTCTGGTGGTTGAAGAAGTGGTCGAGCGCCGGCGCCAGCCGCTGCGAGACGGTGCGCATATCCGAGACGGTCATGTAGGAGAAGCGGCCCGACAGCGCCTTGTCGCTCAGGCCGTCGACCCAGTCGATGATCCGTTTGTCCTCGGCCTCGCGCGCCAGCCGCAAGCCTGGCAAGGCGCGGTGCAGGATCGTGTCGAGCCTTGCCGGCGCGTCGCCCTCGCCGGTGAAGCGTTTCATCCAGATACGGTCGGCTGCCAGGAGGTGGTTGAGCGTTCCCATCATCGAACCGAAGAAGACGCCGACATTGCGGTCGAACTCTTCCTCGTCGAGATCGGCGGCGGCATCGTAGATGCGGCCGTTGGCCCATTGATTGTAGGCCGCAAACATCCTGAAATGCTGTTTCATTTTCTCTCGACCTGCGAGACCCCCTGCGCGGGTCTGTTTCGGCCATAGTTAGACTGCAAGGACGCTGCCGCCAATGACCATTCTGCTCTACGACCTTGTCGGACGCGACGCCGCCCGCCCGTTCAGCCCACATTGCTGGAAGGCGGCGATGGCGCTGGCTCACAAAGGGCTGGACATCACCAGCGTGCCGACCCGTTTTCTTGAAGTGCCGAAGGTGGAAGGCGGCGTCTCGAAGCTCGTTCCGGTGATCCGCGACGGCGAGACGGTGGTCGCCGATTCCTTCGCTATCGCGCTCTATCTCGAGGAGGCCTATCCTGAGCGCCCGACATTGTTTTCCGGCGACGGCGGTAAGGCGACGGCGCGCTTCATCGAACGCTGGTCGCAGCTGACCATCCATCCCTACGTCACCACCGCTGCGATACTGGACCTGCACGCCATGCAGGACGAGGCGAACGCCGCCTATTTCCGGCAGAACCGCGAGCAGCGCTTCGGCAAGCGCCTGGAGGCGGTTTACGCCACCCGCGACGGCGGGCTCGCCGGCTTCCGCGCCTCGCTGGAGCCGCTGCGCTCGATGCTTGGCTATCAGCCCTTCATCGGCGGCCGGTCGCCGCTATTTGCCGACTACATCGTTTTCGGCGCGCTGCAATGGGCGCGCATCGCCACGCCCTACCGGCTGCTCGACGACAGCGATGTCGTGGCGCAATGGTTCGAACGATGCCTCGATCTGCATGGCGGCCTCGGCCGCACGGTCGCGCCGGCAGCGATCGCCCCGCTCGAGAGTTGAAATCGGCAGTTTTCATCGGAGGCGCCACATTTTGTTCTTGCTTTGTGCCGGCAGCTATGCTACTAATCTCGATATGGTGATGATTCGCACCGACGCCCCGCCCGGCTTGCCGAGGCGGGTTTTGTTTTGCCGATCGAGGTCCAACGGCGTTGCCGGCAGGGACGTCGTCCGGCTTTAGCTGAAAGTTGCCAGCCGGCGAAATGCGACAATGCGGGTAGACGAAGTGTCGCTCGAAGCGCCTCATCAGCGCCTGGATCGAAGCAAACAAGACGAACATCCGGCGAACCGGGCAATCACAACAAAGGCAGCGCGCCATGATCGCAAACCCAGATTTCCCGGCCGATTTTCGCGCTGCGCTCGCCAACCTCTTCCTGTGGCGGCGCGACGTCAGGCGATTCAAGCCGACGCCGCTCCCCGATGGAGCGCTAGAGCGGCTGCTCGAGCTTGCCAGCGCCGCACCGTCCGTCGGGCTGAGCCAGCCCTGGCGCTTCGTCGTCGCCGAGAGCGAAGCATGCCGCGCCGCCGTCAGGGCCTGCTTCGAGCGCTGCAACGCGGAGGCACTCCAAAGCTTTTGCGGTGAACGCGCCGCCCTGTATTCGCGCCTGAAGCTTGCCGGCCTGAATGAGGCGCCCTGCCAGCTTGCGGTTTTCGCCGACCGCGCAACCGAGCAAGGGCATGGGCTTGGCCGCCTGACCATGCCAGCCACCATAGACTATTCCGCTGTCATGGCGGTCCACACGATGTGGCTGGCGGCGCGAGCCGAAGGACTAGGCATGGGCTGGGTCTCGATCCTCGATCCGGCCGAGATGGCGACGATCATGGACGTGCCGGCGGAGTGGACGCTGATCGGCTATTTCTGCGTCGGCTATCCCTCGGAGGAACACAGTGTGCCGGAACTGGAACGGGAAGGCTGGGAGGTCCGGCGCGCTTCGATCGTGATAAGGCGGTAGTGCAACCGCGGCGCTACCATCCTCTTTGCGCTCCTCCCTTGCAGGGCAGAATGGATATTCTGGATGATTTTCGCCGATCGTCAGCATCGCCAACAAGACACCATGGCAAAGCCAGTCGTGACGGCCTTAACCTGAGGAAGGGCATAGAATGTTTCGCTACGACATGCAGGCCGAGATCTGGGTCTATCCGGGCAAGGGCGGCTGGCATTTCGTGACGCTGCCGCCGGAGCTTGGAGCCCGGATCAAGACGGCGATGGTGGGGATGGCAAGGCCCTGGGGCTCGCTTGGCGTGGAAGCCGTCGTCGGCCAGACCAGATGGCGGACATCGCTGTTTCCCGACAAGAAATCCGGCAGCCTGCTCTTGCCGATCAAGACCGCGGTGCGGGTCCGCGAAGGCCTCGGAGCTGGCGACACGGCAAACCTGACGATCGAGATGCAGTTATGACGACGTTGGGTCAGGCTGACGACGACGCGCTATAGGGCGGCCAGTCGATCGGACCCAAAGTGAGTACCGGTTTCTGGAAAATCCGATGCTCAGCAAAAAGATGGAGCGGCGGCATGGTTCGACTTGAAAGTCCGCCGCCCCAGCGCAGAAATGCGCGCCGCGCCGGCCTCCCCTTGGCAAGGCGGCGGGCGGCTTGTATAGAGCCCGCCACCCTCAATTCCACTCTCCATCACAAGGACGATCCCATGGCGCTCGAACGCACCTTTTCCATGATCAAGCCGGACGCGACCCGTCGCAATCTCACCGGCGCTATCACCAAGATACTGGAAGATGCCGGCCTGCGCGTCGTCGCTTCGCGCCGGGTGTGGATGAGCCGCCGCGAGGCGGAAGGTTTCTATGCCGTCCACAAGGAGCGTCCGTTCTTCGGCGAGCTGGTCGAATCCATGTCGTCGGGCCCGACAGTCGTGCAGGTACTGGAAGGCGAGAACGCCATTGCCAAGAACCGCGAAGTGATGGGCGCCACCAATCCGGCAAGCGCCGCCGAAGGCACCATCCGCAAGCTGCACGCGCTGTCGATCGGCGAGAATTCCGTGCATGGTTCCGATGCGCCGGAAACCGCCGCGCAGGAGATCAAATACTGGTTCTCGGACACCGAGATCGTCGGCTGAGCCGGCATCCCGAACTCCATCAAAGAGGCCGGCGCAACGCCGGCCTTTTTTGCTGAAGCGCGTCGCGTTCGACCGGCCTCATGCGACGCGCTTTAGGTTTCTTGTCTTGATGCGTGTCGTTATCGCAAAACCGCTGCACACTTTTGCGCGACATGCAGTAGCGGACATTTTCAGCTTCAGGCTCCTCGACGGGTCACGGGTGCGTTAAGCTCGGAGGGGCGGATCAAACGCGGTCCCGACAATGGAGCCGACCAGGCCATGACCAGCACCATTCCCGGTTTCTTCCAAGGCACCGAAATGCCAACCAGCGGCTGGTGGGAAGCGCTGTGGCCCGAGCCTGCCAGTGTCCTGGCGGCAGTCGGCATGAAGCCCGGCACGGACGTGGTCGATCTCTGCTGCGGCGACGGCTGGTTCACGCTGCCAATCGCCAGGGTCGCCCGTCAGGTCATTGCGATCGACATCGATGCCGATCTGCTCGAAGTCGCCCGGCGCCGGCTGGCCGAAGGAGGCGCGAGCAATTGCGAGTTTTTGGCGGGCGACGCCTATGAACTCGCCAGGCTGGTGCCTCAAACCGTCGACTTCGTCTTTATCGCCAACGCTTTCCACGGCGTTCCGGATCGGCCGCGGCTTGCCCGCGCCGTGCGCGCGACGCTTGGCCCTGCCGGTCGTTTTGCCATCGTCAACTGGCACCAGTATCCGCGCGAGCAGACCACGGTCCTGAGCGAGCCGCGCGGGCCAAAGACCGAGCTGAGGCTGTCACCCGAACAGACCACCGCGTCGGTGGAAGCGAGCGGGTTCAAGCTCGCCGAGCTGGTTGATGTGCCGCCCTATCACTATGGCGCGGTATTCAAACTCGCGACGAATTGAGAAATATCGCATGAGATGCGGCATCGTCGCCCGATACATGTCGCCCGCCGCCCCCTAGCGGCGGGTTCTGTCAGTCTATTTCGCCTGGCGTTCCTTCACGTTCGCATGTTCGTTCGCCGCTTCCGTGTCGGTGGACGGGGTCTTGGTCTCTTCACCTGAAAACGGGCTGCCCTGCCCCGGTGCGAGATCGCCGCTATGGCCGGCCTTGTTGGTCTGGAACGGTTGGCTGTCCGCTTTGAGACCGTGGTCAAGAGCATTGACGAGATGGTCGTCCGCCTTGGCAAGGCCGGTAAAGGCAAGGAGCGATGCACCGGTGGCGGCAAGGATAAGCGTGTGCGTTTTCATGTCTGGACTCCTTTGAGTTAAGGCCAGAACGAGCCGCAGCCATTCTGGCGGCTTCAACGAAGGGACAAACGTCCCTTTTGCCTTACCCGCCATTTATGAAGAACTAACGCGCCCCCTGCCCGGCCTATTCCCGCTGAAACACAACGTGATCGGCATGCAGCTGCCGCAGAGAGTAATCGGCTTGGGTGATGCGCTAGCTCGCGGCGTTGAAGCGCAGAATGGCGCGGCCGCCGCTGTCAATGATGACAAGCTTGCCGGCGTCGACGTGGTAGGATGCTGCTTTGGCCAGCGCCTCGAACAGCGCCTTTTCCTCGGCCATGACCTGAGGCGCGCAGGCCTTGAAGGTCGAGCCGATGTCGCTGATAGCGATCGTCGAGCCGTTTATCCTGGCGGTGGCGAAATAGACGTTGCAAGGGCCGCTGCCGCCGGCCTTGCCGGCTTCGCTGATGCGGAATGTCGCCCGCGGCTCGGCAATCACGCCGATGCCGTCGATATATTCGACCAGCCAACTTTGGCCGAACACGGAGGCTGCCGCCGGCTCGTCGCCCGGCACCGCCATTTTCAGCATGATGGTCTGTGGCGCGTCGCTGAGCGGGTCGACCTGATGGCGCGTATCGGTGACGAATAGCAGCCGGTCATCGACAGTGATGCGCGCCTGCAGCGCGTAGGTCAGATCAGGCCGGATCACCCGCGGGTCGAAGCTGATCTCGAACTTGATCGGCACCTGGCCGGCCGGCACCACCTTGCGCTCACCGATGATTGCGGCCGGGGCGTCGGCCAGCGACACGTCGGCAAGCTGCACGGAAAGCACGGCATTGGGCGGCAGCGCGATGCGCTCGCGATACATCACCTCGCCCTTGAGGGTCTTTTCGGCAGCCGCGGAATGATCCGGAACGGCCAGGATGCCGACGGCCAGCGGCACCAGTCCGAAGATGAAGAACTCGGCGATCCTGTCCAGCATGATCCTGCTCCCCTTCCGGCCAAGGGTCTCGCAGGATTGCGGTCAATGAATGGCTGTCGCGGGATTTATTCGGACGGCGGCTGCTTCCAGCGGCTCGCCGCCTTGTCGTCGGCATCCTTGGCGTCGACCCAGCCGCCCTCGGAACCGTCGCTATGGTGTTCCTTTTTCCAGAACGGCGCGCGTGATTTCAAATAGTCCATCAGGAAATTCGCGGCCTCGAACGCCGCCTGCCGGTGGGCGGAAGCGGCCACCACCAGCACGATGTTTTCGCCGGGCGCGATCTTGCCGTGGCGATGGATGACGGTGAGCCCCTGCAGCGGCCAGCGCTCGATTGCCTCGCCGGCGATGCGGGATATCTCGGCTTCCGCCATGCCGGGATAATGTTCGAGCTCGAGCGCCGAGAGCCTGCCTTGCTCGTCGCGGCAAAGGCCGGAGAAGGTCACCACAGCGCCGATATCGTTGCGACCCCTGGTCAGCCTGGCGATCTCGGCGGCGACGTCGAAATCCTCCGCCTGGATGCGCACGACCGGCACCACCGCGGACATGGTTCAGCCACCGGTCATCGGCGGGAACAGCGCGATCTCGCGCGCGCCGGCAATCTTCTCGCGGTGCTCGACATGTTCCTGGTTGATGGCGACGCGGATCACGTCAGGATATTGCAGCGCGTTCTCGTACTCCTCGCCGCGCGATTTCAGCCAGCGCAACAGGTCGGCGACCGTTTCGATGCCGGCCGGCAGTTCGACCTCTTCCTCCGGTCTGCCGATCCGCTCGCGCACCCAGGCGAAATAGATGAGCTTCGTCGACATTTTATTCATCCATGATGTGCTTGAGGCCGGCGCGGAAATAGTCGTAGCCGGTGTAGAGCGTCACCAGGGCTGCGATCCACAGCAGCACCAGCCCGGTCTGGGTGGTCAGCGGGAAGATCTTGTCGCCGGCGGGACCTGCAAGCAGGAAGGCGATGGCGATCATCTGGATGGTGGTCTTCCATTTGGCGAGCTGCGTCACCGGCACCGAGACCTTCAAGGCCGCCAGATATTCGCGCAGGCCCGAGACCAGGATCTCGCGGCACAGGATGATGATCGCCGCCCATAGCGACCAGCCGGCGATGCCGGCATGGCGGTCGGTGTCGGCGGCAAGCAGCAGCAGGCAAGTGGCGACCAGCAGCTTGTCGGCGATCGGGTCGAGCATCTTGCCGATGTTGGAGGTCTGCTGCCAGGCGCGCGCCAGATAGCCGTCGAAGTAATCGGTGATCGAGGCGAGCAGGAAAATGACGAGCGCCGACCAGCGCGCGAAGTCGCTCGATTTCAGATGCCCTTCCAGGAAGAAACACAGCACCACCAGCGGCACCGCCAGGATGCGGGCGTAAGTGAGCATGTTGGGCAAGTTGAACGCGCGCTGAGCCATGTTTTGGGAACTCTTTCTGCCTGCTTAGTCAAATCAGAAGCGAATGTGGGGGGTCAACAGGCCAGAATCGATTAGCCAGCCGAAATGTCGGCAATACGTCTTAGCTCTCGTGAAAATGATTGTAGACCAATTTCGCCACCTGCTCGGAAATGCCGTCGACCTTGACCAGGTCCTCGACGGCGGCGCGGCTGACGGCCTTGGCCGTGCCGAAATGCATCAGCAGCGCGCGCTTGCGGCCGGGTCCGATGCCGCTGATCTCGTCGAGCGGGCTCTTGACCATCTCCTTCTTGCGGCGGGCGCGGTGCGAACCGATGGCGAAGCGATGGACCTCGTCACGCAGCCGCTGGACGAAATAGAGCACCGGATCGCGAACGGGCAGCGAGAATGGGGCCTTGCCCTTGACGAAGAAGCGTTCGCGGCCGGCATCGCGGTCCTGACCCTTGGCGATGCCGATGGCCACCACCCGGTCCTCGATGCCGAGATCGGCCAGGATCTTGCGCACCGCCGTCATCTGGCCCTGGCCGCCGTCGATGAGGATGACGTCGGGCCAGGCGGGGAAGCCGCCCGCGTCCTCGATATCGTCGCCCGGTTCGGTAGGGCTCGCCTCGCCCGCGTCCTCGGTTTGCGGGGCGTCGCCATGTTCCTTCAACAGCCGCGAAAAGCGCCGCTGCATCACCTCGCGCATCATGCCGAAATCGTCGCCCGGCGTGATCTCGGTCGAGCGGATGTTGAACTTTCGATACTGGTTCTTCACAAAACCTTCCGGCCCGGCGACGACCATGGCGCCGACGGCGTTGGTGCCCATGATGTGCGAGTTGTCATAGACCTCGATGCGCACCGGCGGTTTTTCCACGCCGAAGGTCTCGGCAAAGCCAGTGAGCAGCCGCGCCTGGGTCGAGGTTTCGGCGAGCCGCCGGCCGAGCGCCTCGCGCGCGTTCTGCAGCGCGTTGTCGGTCAGGTCCTTCTTCTCGCCGCGCTGCGGCACGGAGATCGACACCTTGCGGCCGGCGCGGGTGGAGAGGGCCTCCGCCAGCAAGTCCTGGTCCTCGACGCCATGCGACAACAGGATGGTGCGCGGCGTCGGCTTGTCGTCGTAGAACTGCGCCAGGAACGATCCCAGCACCTCGCCGGCTTCGAGCGCCGGATCGGCCTTGGGAAAATAGGCGCGGTTGCCCCAGTTCTGGCCGGTGCGGAAGAAGAACACCTGGATGCAGACCTGGCCGCCCTCCTGATGGATGGCGAAGACATCGGCCTCGTCGACGGTCTGCGGATTGATGCCTTGATGGCTCTGCACATGCGACAGCGCCGCCAGCCGATCGCGATAGATGGCGGCGCGTTCGAAATCGAGGTTCTCCGAAGCCTGCTGCATGGCGGCGGAGATCTCCGTCTTCACCTTCTGGCTGCGGCCGGAGAGAAAATCCTTCGCCTCGGCGACAAGCCTTGCATAGTCGCCGTGCGAGATTTCGCCGGTGCACGGGCCGGCGCAGCGCTTGATCTGGAACAAAAGGCAAGGCCGGGTGCGGTTCTCGTAGAAGGAGTCGGTGCAGCTCCTGAGCAGGAAGGCGCGCTGCAGCGAGTTGATGGTACGGCCAACTGCGCCGGCCGAGGCGAAGGGGCCGAAATAATCGCCCTTGCGCGAGCGCGCGCCGCGGTGCTTGTAAATACCGGGCGAGACATGATCGCCGGTCAACAGGATATAGGGGAACGACTTGTCGTCGCGCATCAGCACGTTGAAGCGTGGCCGCAAGCGCTTGATGAGGTTGGCTTCAAGCAGCAGCGCTTCGATCTCGGTACGGGTGACGACGAACTCCATGGTCGACGTCTCGCGCACCATGCGGCCGATGCGGCTGGTGTGGAACCGGCCTTGCGCGTAGCTGGTGACCCGCTTCTTCAGGCTGCGTGCCTTGCCGACATAGAGCACGTCGCCGGCGGCATTCATCATGCGGTAGACGCCGGGCGCATTGGGCAGCCGCTTTACCAGCGTCTGGATCACCTCGGCGCCGACCATGCCGTCGGCGTCGCCGGCATGCGGGGTCCAGTCGATGGCGGTGAAGGTAACGTCCGGACCGCTGGCTGCAGGCTCGACGACTTCCTCGGCCGCCTCGTCCTCGAGGTCGATTTCGGGCGGCAGGTCGTCGGCGCCACCGCGCGTTTTTTGTTTCTGGTCCATGGGGCTCATTCCGTCATGCCTGTCACATCGGGCGTCTGCCATGCAAGATGCTGGCCGCCGTCAAGCGCGATCATCTGGCCGGTGACCGAGCGTGCCGCCCAGAGATAACGGATAGTGGCACCGAATTCCGGCAATTCCGGGCCGCGTTTCAGGATCAGCCCGGCAATCTGGGCATCGAAATCGCTGTCGTGCTGGCGCGTGTTCTTCAAGGTCGGGCCAGGACCAATGGCGTTGACACGGATGCGGGGACCCAGCGCCTGCGCCATCATCTCGGTCGCCGCCCACAAGGTCGACTTCGACAGCGCATAGGAAAAATAACGCGGCGTCGGTCGCCAGACGCGCTGATCGATCATGTTGACGATCAGCCCCTCACTGTTCTGCGGCAAGGCCCGGGCGAAAGTCTGCGCCAACAGCGCCGGCGCCTTGACATGCATGGCGAAATGGCGATCCCAGGCCGGCCAGTCGAAATCCTCAACGCTGTCGTGCTCGAACAGCGAGGCGTTGTTGACCAGCAGCGACACCGGCCCGAGCGCCGCCGCCGCGCGACCGACCAGGTCGCCGACGGCGTCCATCTCGGTCAGGTCGGCAGCAATCACTGCGGCCCGGCCATGTCGACCAAAATGACCACTGGTGATCTGGGCCGCCAGTTCCTCCGCCTCGGCCAGCGAGCGATTGCAATGAATGGCGACGGCAAAACCATGCGCGGCAAGATCTTCGACGATCGCCCTGCCGATCCGCTTCGCCCCGCCCGTCACCAGTGCCGTCGCGGCGACCTTGCTCATCTGTCAATCCTTAATCCGATGCCGATTCCGACCTGCCGGGATCGCGCCGGCAAATTATGGCCCGCCAAGCGTTAAATCCCATTTCCACCTGGGGCAGGATTGTGGCAAAGTGGCCGGTGGGCGTTTTGGCTCGACCGGAATTCGGGCCAGCCCGCCCGCAATATAGGGCGCTGGAGCCCTTACACCAAGCCGTGTGCAGTGCAGCACGGCGAACCTGCTGACATTCGCTGTTGCGAAGATGCAACGTCAAGGTTCTGCCTCATTCGTGCCAGGTAATGACCCAAGTTCAGGTTCGCTTCAGCCGCATTTCGACACGACATTTGGAACCGTTGAACGCCGGATCCGTTTCACCCCCCGGACGGGTTGAGGGCGCTCATGAAAAAACAAGCCTGTGTCCTGTGGCTTAAGGAGTAAAGAACAATGCAAGCCAATCTTAAATTTGCGCGACCGCTCGCGGTGGCGTTTGGGCTGTTCGCCCTCGGCGGAACCGCCTATGCCGCGGACGTGGTTCAGGAAGAGCCGCCGGCACCTGCCCCGATCGCAGAACTTCCGGTCGCATCCTGGGCTGGTCCCTATGCCGGTGTGAGCGTCGGCTACGGCTTCGCTGGCCACGCCAAAGCCAAAGACATTGGCGTCGACGTCGACACCAAGGGTTTTGTCGGCGGTGTCTTCGGCGGCTATAACTGGCAGCAGGAGAACTTCGTCTACGGTGCCGAAGCCGATATCGGCTACAACGGCGTCAAGGGCGACGATGCCGGCATCGAGGCCAAGGGTGGCTTCGAGGGCTCGCTGCGTGCCCGTCTCGGCTACGCTGTCACCCCGGACATCCTGCTCTACGGCACCGCCGGTGGCGCGCTGAAGAACCAGAAGATTGAAGCTGCCGGCGTAAGCGACACCAACACGCAGTTTGGCTGGACAGCCGGCGTGGGTACCGACATCAAGATCACCGACAATGTGTTCGGCCGTGTCGAGTATCGTTACACGGACTTCGGCAGGAAGGACTTCGACGGTATCGGCAAGGTCAAGTCGACCGACAATCGCGTCACCTTCGGCGTCGGTATGAAGTTCTAAGTCGTCCAAGCCACGACACGAAAAAGCCGGGCCTCGCGCCCGGCTTTTTTTGTTGGCATCGGTTGAGACCGCTTGTCCTCAAGCCGGGATAGCGGGCTTCAGCTCCGGGAATTTCTCGTCGAAGCGTGCCGCCCAGCGCGTCAGCCGGCCGCGGCCCTTTTCCCATTTTCCAGCGAAGCGCAGCGAGAGATAGCCGAGGCAGGCGCGCAGTGCGATCTGGCCGAGGGTGATTTTCTTCGGCAGCTTCGGCGGGTTCGCGTTGAGCAGATCGAGCGCGGCCGAAATCTTCGTCCACTGGCGCTCGAGCCAAGGCTGGTAGACCATCTCTTCCGGCCGTGTGCGCCGCTCATAGACCATCGACAGCGCGCAGTCGCAGATGCCGTCGGCCAATGCCTCCAGCACCTCCGCCTCAAGGCGCTTGTCGGGATTGCGCGGAAACAATGCGTTCTTCGACATCCGGTTGAGATGCTGGGTGATGGCGCGGCTGTCGTGGACCGAGCGGCCGTCATCGAGCACCAGCACCGGGATCTTGCCGAGCGGATTGGCGCCGATCAGTTCGGCCGGCCTTTCCTCGGTCTTTATCGGCACGAGATCGACCGCAATGCGGGCATGAAGTGCTGCCATGCGCACCTTGGAACTGTAGGGGGAAGTAGACGCGTAGAGCAGTCTGGGCATTGTCGATTCCTGTTTGCCGGCTACAGCTCCATATGCCCCGTTGGACGCGCAAAAGGACGCTGTAGCATTGTGACTTCGCGTATGACCCTCACCGAAAATCGATTCCGACAGGGAGCTCGTGCGTGGGCACTGTTGACCGATCATGCAGGGTTCATCAACGGCCAGAGGCGGAAAACCGCGCCGCCAGCGTATAACCATTGTCTCGACGTCAATCGCGATGTGATAAGCCGCAGTGCGGCAGACGCGAGCGGGTCGGACAATCCAAATCCGATTAGCTACCAACTCGGCCTTGCACCGAAGGTTGGTTTTGGCAGCCACGAAAATCCCACCGGACTTCGCCGCATGGCGAAGTCCTGGGAGCTGCGAAAAGACGTCTTCCTCCCGCCTCTTTCTGGTCCTGCCCGACTGTCAACCAAGAAGCGAGGCGCCTGTCCGGCATCCCGCCCTGGCTGTCTTGAGTACTGTCCCCTGCGACAGCAGGACCGCGACTACTTCTTGGCCTTCGCCTTTGCGGGCGCTGCCTTCGGCTTGGCCGCGGGCGCTGCTTTCTTCACTGCTGCAGAAGATTTCGCAGCGGCGGCCTTTGCCGGTGCTGCCTTCTTCGCAGCGGGCTTCGCCACGGCCTTTGCAGCCGGCTTCTTGGCCGGTGCCGCCTTCTTGGCCGGTGCAGCCTTGGCCTTGGCCGGTGCTGCTTTTGCCTTGGCAGGTGCTGCTTTCTTCACGGCCGGTTTTGCCGCGGCCTTGGCGGCTGGCTTTTTGGCCGGCGCTGCTTTTGCCTTAGGCGCGGCGGCTTTCGCTTTGGCAGCGGGTGCTGCTTTCTTCACAGCAGTTGCGGCCTTTGCCGCGGCTGCTTTTGCTGGTGCTTTCTTTGCCGGTGACTTTGCCGGTGCCTTGGATGCCGGCGCTTTGGATGACTGCTTAGCCATATCATGCCCCTTCCGTTGTGCCGACGGCCGTTATTGACCCGGCGCGCATTGCATATCTGACTCGCGGCTTGCTAGCCAGCGAAGCATTAGAATGATTTTTGCAGCTTAAGTTTTGGTTACGGCGAGCGCGCGACCATTTTACCCGCGCAAAAATCGGCTGCGAATCTTTGTGTCCCGCAGCGAAGTTCTGCGACAGAAATTCTGGTCGCTCTATCTCGACCGGTCTTCTCGTCAAGCTCAGGACCTTTTCGACCTGCTTTGCGCTTCAACGTCCGACGCTCGGCGCGAACATTGTCAAGAGCGAAGGCGGTCGCCCGCCTCGTCTTGTCCGAAACGATAAACTACAGGTAAGTAGGAAGCAACGCGACGAGCACGCCGCTGCACTATCTTGCACGACGCGATGAAAGTAAGCAGATAGCTCGCATTTCTAAAGGACAGGATATCGTTCGATAGATCCGGTCGAGCCGACCGTGATCGAAAGCGCTCGGCCGTTCAGGCGCCGAGCGGTTCACGGCTTATCTGCAGCCGGCGCGAAGGCTCGGCCCTGTGGAGATGGACGGCGAAGGTATCCCATGGCGGCATGACCGAAATCTGCGCCAGGATGCGCCCCGCTTCACCGCGATGATAGCCGCCGTGCAGTACGACGTGGGTCAGCATTTCCTGTCGCGACATCAATGCCTTATCCCCGTCGGTGAACACGAATGCGACGGGCTCGGACAGCTGCCGCGACGAAACGGTTTCGAGATAATCGAGATACCAGCGATCGGTCGCTGCGACCGCGGCGCGAAGTTCGTCGAACGCCGGCGTGTCCTCGGTGGTGTCGGCGGAGTAGCCATGGCTTGCGTCAACCAGGTGCGCCGAGAATATCCGCGACACCACATGGCTGTGATCGACGAGCCGTATCACGGCCTGCCGTTCCTTGCCGTGAACATGCGGGTCGAGACTCGCGAGCTTTTCCAGCAGTTCGTCATTGGCCCAGGCCTGATAGGCAAACAGGCTGCGAAGCAGAGCGAGCGCATTCATGGTCGGTGTCCTTTTCCGGAAATGCGAGTATGTTGTTTATATTTTCAGGAGAATGGGCGAACGTGTCTACTCGCATTGCAAAACCGCATCCGCGCATGCGCAAACAGCCGCGCCAGGCGCGTTCCAGGGCAACCGTCGAGGCGATCATCGAGGCGGCGGCTCATGTTCTGAGCGGGCTGGGCTGGGCCGGCTTCACCACCAACAAGGTTGCCGAGACAACAGGTGTAAGCATCGGCACGCTCTACCAGTATTTTCCCGACAAGCTTTCCCTGCTCGCTGCCGTCCGGCGCCGTCACTTCGATCATGTGCTGTCGGTCATTCGCGATTCGGCGGAAGACCAAAAGCCGCTCAGGAAATTCGCGCAGGAGCTGGTGCGCGGCATGATCGCCGCGCACAGCATTCACCCGACACTACATCAGGTGCTGCTCGACGAGGCGCCGGGCGATCGCGGCTCCAGGGCCGCCCATGCTTCGTTCCAGGCACAATACCTCAACCACTATGCGACTGCTGTCGCCACTTATCGCAAGCCAAGGAAAGGCGCCGACATGCAGACCGTGGCGCGCGTGCTGTCGTCAGCGATCGAAGGTGTGATCCACAACGCGGCACGCCGGAACATGCTCGCCGCGCCGGAGCTGCAAAAGCAACTCGTCGAACTGGTCTGCGCCTACCTATCGGGAGCAGGCCGCATCGGTCGATAGCGCATGGCACGGCGGAAGTCGGGATTTCTGTGTGTCGTTCAAACCCGGCTTATGAGGTGCGGCAAGGACGATGCCAACAATGCCGCACCTGATGCGGCCAAGAGTGCGAGGACGATCTTTCGAAAAGTCGCCTCGCTAACGCCGATGTAGAGTCTCGCGCCAAGGAGTGTTGGTATCAACATCGCCGGCGCGACGACGGCAAACATCGGCAGCATTTCGAGCTTGATCTTTCCGGCCGCAAGATAGGCAGCCATCGTCATGGAGAGGGTCACAAGGTTGAAATTCTGGATGACAATACGCTGCCTGTCCTTTTCCCATTGGCGCAGCACGCACCACAGCGTTGGAACCGGGCCGGTGAAGCCGCCAAGTCCACCCATGACGCCGCCGACCAGACCTATTGCACCGTCTGCAACAGGACCCCCGACCGTGATGGGAGGGAGGCGACGCGCAAAGAGCATCAAGGGACACCAAACGACCAGCAGCGCTCCGAAGACCAACTTGAACAACTGCACATCCAGCAAGGGCAGGATGGCGACACCGACCGGAATCCCGATGATCCCCCCGATCAGGAATGGCAGCAGAAGCTTGAGGTCGAAGCCCCGGCGGACGGTGACGGCGGCGATGATCTGGCCGGTGAGCGCCCCAAAGACCGCCATGGCGGCAGCAAGCTGGGGCTCCACGGTCCAAACCCAAAACGACATGGCAACCAGACTGAAAGCGAACCCGGACAGCCCCTGGACGAAGCCTGCAAAGACCGCGCCGAGAGCAACAGTATAAACAAGCGAATCCATGTGGTGCTGTTTCCCCGCAAACTCGTGACAGCAGATCGCGCTTCCCGCGAATGCTGCGCCGCATGGAAACGGTGACGGTCGATCAGGTGGCCGGTGCTAAAAAGTCGGAATCAGCGAGTGCGCGATCAGCGCAGGACGCGGCAGCGGCCGTTGTAGACCATCCAGCGGTCGAAGCCCGAGACGCAGAATTCGACATTGTCGCCGATCGAGGCAAAACCCTGGCCTTCCTCGATCAGGTACCAGATGGTGCGGGCGCCGCCGTCGGAGAGGCTGACGGTGGCGCCGCAATAACGGCGGCCGATCGGCCAGGTGTCGTCGGCCGGCAGATAGCGATGCTGGTGGATGCGCTGGAAGTCGACGATCTGCACATCCGGCAGATGCGGCACGTGATGCACCTGATAGGAGAAGCGGTCGGTGATCTTGTTCAGCACCCAGGCCTCGCCGCAGACGCCGCTATCCTCGTCGGTATAGATTGCAAGGTCGGCCGCCTGGACTGCCTGGGTGACGCCAAGAGGTGCGGCCAGCGGCGTGCAAAAGGCGAGCAGTGCGGCAAGGGCGGATTGGGCGAAGCGAGTCATGGCAGCCTCTCAAGGTCGACTGCGCGCACTGTGCGGATTCGCTGACGCGCGGTCAAGCGGTTGTAGCGACCGTGGTTGTGGTGACGATGGTTGCGCTGACGGAACGGCAGGGCCGCGCCTCAAACTACTCTCCCGCCAGCCAGTCCAGCGTCCAATGCGACGGCTGCTCAAGTGCAAGCAGCCGGTGCAGCGCCGGCAGCAGCGTCCGTAACTCGCCTTCCAGCGTGAAGGGCGGATTGACCACCACCATGCCGCAGCCGTCGAGGCTCGGCTCGACGGCGTCCGGCCTGATCTCAAAACCGATGTCGAGCAGCTTCGAAATGCCCGTCTGCTTCAGCGCCTTGCGGAAGGCGGCGACCGCCCTGCGGTCCTTGAGCGGATACCACAGCGCGTAAATCCCTCCTGGCCAGCGCCGATGGGCTCTTTGCAGCCCGTCGACCAAGCTACCGAACTCGCCCCCTTCCTCGAAAGGCGGATCGATGAGCACGAGGCCGCGCTTTTCCTTTGGCGGCAGATGCGCGCCGAGCGCCAGCCAGCCGTCGAGCTCGATCACCCGGGTCTGGAAGTCACCGTCGAACAGCGCCTTCAGCCTGACGACATCCTTAGGGTGCAGTTCGACTGCCGACAGCCGGTCCTGCTTGCGCATCAGGTGCCGGGCGATCAGCGGCGAACCCGGGTATTTTTTCACGCCGCCGTCCGGATTGAGCGAATTTACGGCTTCAAGATACGGTGACAGCAGTGCCGCCGCCGGAGCATCGAGGGCCGCATCGACGAGCCGGCCGATGCCGCCTTGCCATTCGCCGGTCTTTTGCGCTTCGGTCGAGGACAGATCGTAGCGGCCGATCCCGGCATGGGTGTCGATGACCCGAAACGCCTTGTCCTTCTGCTTCAGATATTCGATCAGCCGACTGAGCACGACATGCTTGACGACATCGGCGAAGTTCCCGGCATGGTAGGCGTGGCGATAGTTCAATTGGAGCCCCTGCCCCAGCGCGGCGGTGGCGGCTGCGAGTTTGGATTTTCCGGCCGGCGGCCGCCGAAACGGAATGCCAGCACCAGCCCGACCAGGCCGGCCGCCATCAGGGAAAAACCGACCGGGCGCGCCCGGCGGTCGACCTCGCCGGCACCCGAGCGCAGGACGAGATCGACGGCCCGCATCGGAATGCCTTCGGCGTCGCCCGGACCGACGGTGAAGATGTAGGAACCAGGGGTAACGGTCGGGATCAGGCCGGCCTCGTCGCGAAAGATCCTGTCCGGCAGTTGCGGGCTGACCTGGCGCGGATTGTCGGAGTGATTGAACTGCAGCGTCGAGGCGAGCACCGTCCTGCCGCCGGCGGCGGCAGTGAGGGTCAACACAGTGCGCTGCTGCGAGACGATGCGCTCGGCTCTTGCCGTAAGATCGACCAGCACGCGTAGCGGCCCGTCGCGTGCGCTCAGGGGTACCGTCACCGGCTTGAACCGGCCCTGGTCATACACCCGCCAGGTGCCGATCTCACGGCCGGAGAAGTTGGTCATCGCCCAGGGGTAGACGACGCCGATGCCGGTACCGATGAGCAGGATCAGGGCGAACAGAGAGCGCATGAGGTCAAGACCCGGTATTCGGCGCGTTGGCGCCGTCGCGGGCGCGCTCCATTTCGTCCAGGAGCATGTCAAGGCCGAGATCAAACGTCCGGTCGAATTCGGCGGTGCCGAAATAACGCCCCGCCGCAGCTACTTTTGGAAAATCCTGCGCCAGTTGCTCATCGCTGACGGTGCTCACGGCCGAAGGCCCCTTTGCATAGCCGGCAGTCTCGTCGAGGATGGCACCCATCAGATAATAGCCGGTGGTGCGGAACAGCCGCGCACCCAGTTCCGGTCGGAAGCCGCCGGCCTCGAACAGGCCAAGGATGCCGTTCAGCCAAGTGAGACACGTCGGCGAATTCATCCGGTAGGTTACAAGGAACGTGGCAAAGGCCGGGTGCTCACGCGCGACGCGGCGGAAATCCTGCACGGCAATGCGTAACCTTTGTCGCCAAGGGAGGTCCGCGTCGGGCATTTCGAGGGAGCCGATCAGCCGATCCACCAAGGCTTCGAAGAGATGCGCCACCGAAGGAAAGTGGTGATAGATGCTCATGGCTTCGCAGCCGAGTTCTGCCGCCAGCTTGCGCATCGAAAACCCGGCGAGGCCCTCGCTCTCGATAACCTTCAAAGCCGCATCCTCGATCATCTCGCGAGACAGCCGGCCGCGCAGTCGCTTTTTTTTGATCGATGTGTCCATGGTGCCGCTTGACAACTTACGCTGTAAGGTTCATTTTCGACGTTACCTTACACCGTAAGGCCAACAAATGCCAGAGGAGAATGTCATGTCTGCCTATCGTACTCTTTCATCAACGCATTCTTCCATCCGCCGCGCCTGCCTGCTCGCCGCCACCTGTGTGCTGACCCTGGCTGCAGCTCCTTCTTATGCCGATGAGTATGACGCGACCGTCAAGGACATCCAGTCGACCATGGGCGGGGTGCCCGGTTTCGTAAAGCAGTTCCCGAAAGCCGGTCTGCCCGGTGCATGGGCCGAGGTCAAGGCCATCCAGCTCAGCGACAAGACGGCGCTGCCGCCGAAGGTCAAGTCGCTGATCTCGCTGGCGGTGGCGGCGCAAATCCCGTGCAACTACTGTATCTGGTCGGACACGCAGGACGCCAAGCGCGCCGGCGCCACCGACGAGGAGATCCAGGAGGCGGTCGCCGTTTCAGCGCTGACCCGCCATTGGAGCACCATCTTCAACGGCATGCAGGTCGATTTCGATACGTTCAGGAAGGAGATGGGCGGGCAGTAATGCTTTCGTTACTAGAGCGGGACGCGTTCAGACTGAATTAGCCTTCCCGCTTCGACTGTTTGTGTGATCCGCCAGCACCTCATCGATGACCCGCCACGATTTTTCCGCCTCGCGCTGGTTGCCGTCATGTCCCGAGGCGACGATCAGCGCCTTCCACAACGCCCAGCCCCGTGCGCGCGCCCAGCTGTGCTCGTCAAGGGCAATGGCGGCGCGGAACGCCTGGCGGCTCTCGCCGTAAAATTCCGTCCACGCGATCACCAGGTCACAGGCAGGATCGCCGATAGCCGAGCTGCCGAAATCGACGACCGCGCACAGTTTGCCATCTTCGACGAGCAGATTGCCCGAGGCAACGTCGCCATGGACCCAGACCGGCGGCGCGGAGCCCACCCGGGCCCGAGGCGACCCCCCCCC